>JAMOMM010000503.1 GCA_027067085.1 Hyphomicrobiales bacterium | reverse complement strand
TAAAGGCGCACCAATGCTCGCGCGTTGCCGGCAGTGGGCCAGAAGCTTACCGCAATATGGTCTTGGCCATGTCGAACGAGTTAAAGAGTTACAAACATTGAATGAGCGCATGGCAGGGCTGTTCTTAACAGGCAACTATCTAACAGGCGTTTCCGTTGCAAATTGTATAGGTCAAGCCCGCTGTGTTGCCGTTGAGGTTGATCGTCACTTAAAACAAAAAAGCACACCAATGACGAACATTGGCATGCCTAAATTTGTTTTGAGTTAAAAACTCAATGAGGGATAAAGGCGAGTGTATCGCCTTTTTTAACCTCGGTCATACCAAGCGGTAAAACCACAAACCCGTCAGAGTTGGCCAATGGCAATAACGTGGCAGAACTGGCCTTTGCAAAGGCCTCGACAATTGGGCCACCATTTTCTGATTGCCCAACAATTTTCGCTGGTACATATTCTTGCCGCGATGGGGAACGCTTACGCTCAAACGCTGCTTGCGCGGGGTATGTTGTAATGGGAGCAGGGGTAATGCCCGCAAGCTTTTCGATAATTGGCCGACCAATTAAAATCTGATTTATAAAGGCCGCTACTGGGTTTCCTGGTAACCCAAGAAAGATACATTTGCCAATGGTGCCAATCGTTACTGGCTTGCCAGGTTTAATCGCCACTTTCATCACGTGCAATTCACCCTCAAGGTCTTTTACAATATTGGGCATGTGGTCTTCATCGCCAACTGAAACACCGCCAGTGGTGATAACAATATCAGCCATTTGAGAGGCGCGGTGTGTGGCGTTTTTTAGAAGTTCATAATCATCCTCAATAGTGCCAAGGTCGAAAACTTCTATGAATGGGTGATTTAATTGCGAGTTCAACGCATAACGGTTTGAATTGAAAATTTGCCCCGATTTAAGTGTTTCACCCGGTAACTTCAATTCAGAACCTGTTGAGAAAATTGCGACACGAACCTTGCGATGAACTTTGGTTTCGGCAATCCCTTGACCTGCGAGCATGGCGATGTGACGAGCATCAAGTACCGTTCCTTTAGGGATAACCAAATCGCCAGGTTTGCAATCTTCACCTTGGGGGCGAATGTTAGTTCCTGTTTTCGGACATTTATCAAAAACAATATACCCGTCTTCAACGCTCACCTTTTCCTGCATAATAACAGCGTTGTAGTCACTTGGAACCAGCGCGCCCGTCAAAATTCTCAACGCACCAGCTGGCACAGTATTTGTGCTTTCAATGTCATGGTCACCAGCAGCCATGCGGCCAGTAATTTGCAGTCTATAAGGCCCATCACCTCTAAGGGCTTTGGTGTTTATGGCATAGCCATCCATTGCCGAGTTATTAAAATTGGGCAGGGGATAAGATGCAGTGATGTCGTCTAAAAGACTTCGGCCATGAAGCGCGGAAAGGTTTGCCACTTCAAAGCCTTGGCGTGGTTTTGCCAGACCAAGCCCTTTGGCAATAGCCACATCAATTGGTAAAAGGTTGTCACCACCGCAACAATCATCTGAATGAATGTCTGTGTTTTCTAAAGGTTGAATGCTCATTGAATTCTCGTTTTCATCCAGTTGACTTTGCCATTTGCCATTTGGCGCAAACCCGGCTCGTTAGAAATGTGAACAAGATCAGTTTGATCGCATGCAATTAAGCCCAATTTTTTAAGTTTAGTGAACGCACGAGAAAGTGTCTCTGCGCGCAATCCCATATAATCGGCAATGTCTGAACGGCGTAAACGAAGCAAAACATCCAAGCCGCGGCCAAGATTTTGGCGTTTTCGAGATTCTAGAATGAATGAAGCCAGCTTTTCGATCGCAGATTTACGCGCAAGGTCAACACTGTGTTGAGAGGCATAGTTTAATTGCCGCGCTTGTTTTGTTGCATGTTCAATCTGGAACTGAGTGCTTTCATGTTGCAAACGATCATAATCATCGCTGCTATACAATTTGACAGTAACGGGGAGCAAGCAAGTTGCTCTGCCAGATACTTTCCCAAAGTGGCGGAAGTCTAATACCTCATCTTCAAAGTAAATGACGGAAATTGTTTGACGGCCATCACCTAGCATGTGCTGAAGGCCAATAGCGCCTTGTTTGACCACCAGAATTGGTAATTTGCGAAACGCTTCGGCATCAAGAACCGTGTCGACTGCAAAGTTGTTTATAATCGGTTTTGGTTTCCAAGCCGCTTGTTGAGCGCCTTCTAAATCAGATCTAGTTAAATACTGTACTTGGGTCATTGTTCATTCCCTGCAATGAAAGGCCAAATCCCATGTGAGGACTGGCATCAGAATTGAGGAAATAATATCTGTGATATGTAACGCTGATATTTCAGAAGTAAGAAGAGTTGTTAAGTTATGTAACAAGTTGTTTAAAGTTGTTAAGCGCCCGTCGATTTTGTGAACAATACGTCATTTAACATCGTGTTGATTGTGGTTGCTAACCTTTTTGGGTCAAAGGGCTTTTGAATGAGTCGTATAGGCTCATACAAGACGAATTCAAGTTTTTCGGGTTGATAGGCTGAATAGATGATAATAGGGCAGGTAGCGCTAACTTTACGAACTTCTGCACAAACCTGTTGGCCGCTCATATCAGGCATCACGAAGTCTGTAATCACAAGGTCGTAATCGTATGGCGTTTTTTGGAACGCTCGAACCCCTGCATGCGGGTCGGTATATTCATCTACTTTATAATCCATACGACGCAAAATAGCAGCGCTGGTCGCGACAACCTCTGGTTCATCATCGATCAGCAAAATCCGAGCACCAAGGGCACCTTGTTTGTTCTGAATGGAATTTTGGCGATCATCGGGCTTGGCTTGGGCTAGCGTTATGGTAAACTTACAACCATTGCCCAGTTTGCTGTCGAGGGCAATTTCACCGTTCATGTCATCCACGAGACTAGAGACAACAGAAAGGCCAAGCCCCGTTCCTTTGCCTGCTCGCTTGGTGGTGAAAAACGGAGTGAATATTTCTTCCTGAATTTTAGCGGGGATGCCTGGCCCATCGTCAGATACCACTAAGATCACCTGATTTTCATTTGTCTTATCGTCAATTTGACCAAAAGCTTGAACGGTAATTGTTCCACCTTTAGCAGCATCATGCCCACTGATCGATTCAGCCGCATTTGAACATAGGTTCATCAAAACTTGATGCAATTTAGTTGGGTCAGCAAGCACCGATAAATCGGTATTTTCGACATCGCTCACAAGTCTGATATTTGGTTGCGTGGATGCTCGAATGAGACGTAGCACTTCTTCAATTATAGCGCCTACATTTACGAGTGTTGGTTTGCCTGGTTGGCGGCGCGCAAAGGCAAGGATTTGACCGACCAAATGTCGGGCGCGTTTAGCGGCAATCTCAATTTGTTCGAGTTCTTGAGAAAACTCACCTTCATTGGGCGCATCTAACTTAGCTAAATGCACATTGCCCAAAATGGTTGTTAAGACATTGTTGAAGTCATGGGCAACACCGCTAGCAAGCAATCCAACGGCCTCCATTTTTTGGGCACGTAGAATGTGTTCGCGCGCCTTTTTGTGTTCGGTAATGTCTTCACCCAACCCGATGAAGTGCGTGATTACCCCAATATCATCTCGAAGCGGCAAAATGACGGTCTCAGCCCAATAACTGCTACCATCTTTTTTTAAGTTCCGAAACGTACCTTGCCATTTTTGATTTTGTTCCAACAACTCAATCATTCCATCGTAGGCATTTGGTGACAGGTCGCCAGACTGTAACAGTTTAGGCGTTCTGCCTAAAACTTCGTGTGGCTTATAGCCTGTGAGTTCGCAAAATTTATTGTTTACGTACTCAATTTCCCGTTTTGTGTTGGTGATTAAAATTGTTGCGGGGCTTTGGTCGACGGCCCGCTGAAACTTTTTAGCGACCAATTCAGCGGCTCGGCGTTCATCAAGTTCATTGGAGAGTTTAGAAATAGACTGCCGTAATTCCTTGAGGAGTTGAAAAAACATGGCATATAAAATAAGTGCAACAATTGCCAAAACTCCAGCAAAAAGGAAACCCTTTTTAACCAGTTCATTGCCTTCCACCACCGCTTGTGAGATTGACCGTGTGGCTTCGCGTTCTTTGGCGTTTAGGTAAACATCTAAGGCAATAATCGCATTTAGGGCGTTAGTGTCGTCGACTTTAACAAGCAAATCTGTACGGGTTGAAGGCCAATGTTCCTTGGCGGCTTGAACGGTAATAGGTATTTTTCTTTCATATAGCTCAATTGTACGTTGAATTGTTCTAAGTTGCCTTAATTCAAACGGACTAGCATCTTTTTGTTTGTATTCTGCAATCGTTGAATGAAAGTTTTTTAGTTGGCTTTGTAGTTTCTTTAGGTAGCGCTTATCTTGGCGCAAAACATAATTTTTAAAATTATGTATGATGCCGCCATACCCAAGGTGAGCGCGAAGGCGGCTAAGTAAATCCTCACGAACGGCTGCTTGGCTGGTATAGGTTTGCCAACTGGAATCAACGTTATGGAATCGTTTTTGAGTTTGGTCACCAAGGTAGATACCGACAATAACCGTAGATACCAAAAGAACCGCCGCTGCAAACCCTGATAGGAGAAAACGAAAAGGTAATCGGTTTTTTGTAGAAAGCGTTGTCATCAATTTCCTCTCACCTACATAAGATTGCGATAATAGTGATTTTTATTTGTTTGGAATTGATTTATTTCAAGCGCCTGCAAATTCATTGCCGTTATAAAAGACTAATGAAAAAGAGAGAAAAAATCCTCATTGTCGATGATGACCCTCAAATCATCTCATTTCTTTCTCGGTACTTGGAAAAACAAGACTTTGTTCCTGTTTGCGCCACCACTGGGCAGGAAATGCGGAGTGTTTTAGCGCGCGAGAACATCGACCTTTGCGTGCTTGATGTTGGTTTGCCAGATGCAGACGGGTTTGAACTTACTAGAGAGATTAGAAAAACCTCCTCAATGCCAATCATTGTGTTGAGTGTTCGTAACGAAAGTTTTGACCGGATTTATGGCTTGGAATTTGGGGCAGATGACTATGTTACCAAACCTTTCGAACCACGAGAACTTGTTGCTCGCATTCGCTCTATTTTACGCAGAGTCGCAAACGAAAAAGCCAGCCGCAGCACAAATACAGATGTCTATGAATTCGGTTCGTGGGTTATGGATATTGGGGCTCGAACTTTAAAGAACAGCAAAGATGGTATTGATGCAGGGCTCACCAGCATGGAGTTTGATTTACTGCGAGCATTGTTAGACCATCCAAAAACGGTCCTTAGTCGGGATCAGTTGTTAGACTTTGTCAGGGGGCGCGATTTTATCGTTGGCGACCGAGCCATTGATGTTCACATTATGCGGCTGCGAAAAAAAATCGAACCCATAAAAGGTGAGCAACACCACATTAAAACCGTGCATGGCATTGGCTACTATTTCATCGATGATTGAGCAAGGCGCACTTGATCGCTTAAAAGTCCAGCCCAAAGTCTAAAGTTGAAACAGAATGGGTTAGAGCGCCTGATGAAATGTAATCAACACCTGTCGCACACACCTCAGCAATTCGTTCCAATTTCATATTTCCAGATGCTTCGGTGATGATGTTTCCATCCGCCATCGCGACGGCTTTTATTAAGGTAGGGGTGTCCATATTATCAAGCAATACCACATCAGCGCCACCAACACGCAAAACCTCTTCAAGTTGCTCAAGTCGATCAACTTCAATTTCAATGCGGACCATATGAGACGCTACAGCTTTAGCAGCTTTTAAAACCTGTGGAATGCCACCAGCAGCAGCGATATGGTTGTCTTTAATGAGGATCGCGTCACTCAGCCCAAACCGATGATTAAACCCACCACCGTGAAGCACGGCTTGTTTTTCAACCGCCCGAAGTCCTGGCGTTGTTTTGCGTGTGCAGGTAATGCGAGTAGCTGTGCCCTGGGTTTTTTTAACAAACCCTGCCGTTAAAGTGGCAATGCCAGACAAGCGGCCCATAAAGTTTAAGGCGATGCGTTCAGCAGATAAAATAGAGCCAGCATTGCCTGT
>JAMOMM010000502.1 GCA_027067085.1 Hyphomicrobiales bacterium | reverse complement strand
GTATTGATAATCTTGCGTTTCATGCAGTGTTTGCGCAACAAACAAAACATGAAACGATCTAGTTATCAAATTTCTAAGTCAGTATAAACTAATCTGAGTGGAATGTTTTGATTTAGCGTCATTCATGTCCTGTTTGTGATTCAAACAAAACATGAAACGCTTTAGTCAGCAGTCTTGCTTGGCTTTTGGTGTGCGCTGGGAATTAATTTCATGGGGTTTTTACACGAAACCCTTGGGAGTTTATTGTTTTAATGGCGCTGATGGACCGCAAAAATGAAGCAAACGCGTGGGCGATGGGTTTGGCTTTGCTGTTTTTTAATATCACGCCGTCTTGCTTAATGGCTTGGTGAAGGTTTGTTGGTACAGGCCATTGACTACCCATTTGGTTGTAGGGTGGCTGTAAGGCTTGGGTGCGGGCGATGAAACCAATTTGGCCGCCGCCTTTGGTAATCATGGTGAACGTTTGGGCGATGTTTTGACCAAAGATGGTTTTGCCTGATAGTGCTTTGTCAACACCAAGGGCCTTAATGGTTTGTTGGGCAGCGAGACCATATGGGGCAAGTCGTGGGTTGGCGGTGGCGATTTGATTAATTCTTGAACTGGCAAGGAGTTTAGCAATATCGCTGATTGCCGCCTGTTTGGGAATGAGGCCTTTGTCGGTGCTCCAAAGTGTTAATAGCCCGATGGCATAGGTGAAACGAGTTTTGGGCAAGGCGGCTTTTGCCTTAATGATTTTATCAATGCGGGCTTGGTCGGCTGATAGAAAAATATCAACAGGTAAACCGTGAAGGATTTGGGTGGCCAACGCGCCACTGGACCCTTGCAAAATGATTACCTTGTGACCTGTTTGTTCTGTAAAATCTTTGGCGATTTGTTTTAACGGGATGATAAAATTTGAAGCCGTGGCGATGGTGATTTCGCGGGTGATTTCACCTGCTTGGGTTTGAACTGGGGCAACCAGAGCGAAACCCACAGCAAAACTTGATAAAAAAAAGCCAGACCACATAAATGCAATCTGGCTTTTAGTGCTTTTCTGGTCATCACGGTCACCACACATCGACGTACTGAGGGGAGTGGTCGGATGGTTTCCTTTATGACACTCAAGGAGGGAGGGAGTATGAAATGTCATATCTGAGACCAGAAACTCGTTGATGATGTTAAAATAAGGTGCGCTTGGGCAGATTGCAATGGCCACTTGTGCATGTTTGTTATGCATTGAATGCATGGCTTTGAAATGGTGCTGTAAGCCTTTGTTAATGCTTCCATTCTTTTGCCCGTGCCACGATGAAGTCGCGAAAAACGGCCACACGTTTTGATTGGCGCAGTTCTTCTGGATAGACAAAATATGTATCAAATTCAGGCGTTTTTATATTGAGATCAATCCGAACAAGGTTGCTGTCGCCGACGATATAATCAGGTAATGAAGCAATGCCAAGGCCTGTTTCTACGGCTTTTCGAATGCCATAAACATTGTTAATAAATAAAGTTGCGGGGCGTGGTTTGCCTGTTGGGCGGCCAATGGTTTGCAACCAATTCATATCTTTTAGATAATTTGGTGCAATGCCGTATGCCAATATTTTATGATTATCAAGGTCTGCGACAGATTTGGGCATGCCGTGTTCCTGTATATAATCAGATGAGGCATAAATATTATTATGCACGGTAAATAATCGTCGCTGAATAAGGTCGGGTTGGCTTGGGCGACGTAGGCGAATGGCTATATCGGCTTCACGCATGCCCAGATCAAGTTCATTATCAACAAGCAGGACGAATACTTTTATATCAGGGTAAACGTCTGCAAATTCTGCAATATGCGGTGTCAGCCAAATGGAGCCGAGGCCAACGGTGGTGGTGATGGTTAAGTCACCTGCTGGCTTTTCTTTTGAATCAAGTAGCTTGGCACGGGTTTCTGCAACTTTTGTGAAAACTTCGTGGGCGGTACGGCGGAGAACTTCGCCTTGTTCTGTGAGGATCAGGCCGCGCGCGTGGCGATGGAATAGGGGTGTTTTAAGATCTTGCTCGAGTGAGGAAACTTGCCGTGAAACAGCAGACTGGGACAAGCCAAGGTCTACCCCAGCGTGGGTAAAGCTTCCCGCTTCAGCAACCGCGTGAAAAATCCTGAGTTTGTCCCAATCCATAATTTGCCCTATTTCCTAATTTTATTCTTCTTCGCCAATGGCTTTTTCAACTTCTAATGCAGCCATGCAGCCCATGCCAGCAGCAGTTACAGCTTGACGGTATTTGTCATCTGTTACATCGCCAGCGGCGTAAACGCCCATAATATTTGTGGCGGTTGAATCTGGTGCGGTGATTAAGTAGCCGCCTTGTTTCATCTCTAGTTGACCTTCAAATAATTCAGTTGAAGGTTTGTGGCCAATGGCGACGAAAATGCCGTGGCAGTCAACATCTTGGGTCTTGCCCGTTTTGACGTTTTTAATGCGTGCGCCTGTAACGCTTTTTGGGTCTTCATCGCCTAAAACTTCCTCAAGGGTTGAATCCCACATGACCGAAATTTTTGGATGTTTTAGCAAGCGGTGTTGAAGGATTTTTTCCGAACGCAATTCATCACGGCGGTGAACAAGCACAACTTCGCTGGCAAAGTTTGTAAGGAACAAAGCTTCTTCAACAGCCGTATTGCCGCCGCCGATAACCAAAACTTTTTTGTCACGATAGAAAAAACCGTCACATGTTGCGCAGGCTGAAACGCCAAACCCTTGGAACTTTTCTTCTGATTCAAGGCCAAGCCAGCGAGCTTGTGCGCCAGTGCAAATGATGAGGTTATCACAAGTATATTCGCCCGCATCGCCGGTGAGTTTAAACGGGTGAGATTTAAGGTCTACTTTGTTAATATGGTCGGCAATAACTTCGGTGCCAACATTTCTGGCTTGTGCTTCCATTTGCTCCATCATCCACGGGCCTTGTACGGGTTCGGCGTAACCTGGATAATTTTCAACATCGGTGGTGATGGTTAATTGGCCACCTGGTTGAATACCTTGAATGACCAAGGGGTTGAGCATGGCGCGCTGGGCGTAAATGGCGGCGGTGTAGCCAGCAGGGCCAGAACCAAGGATAAGGACTTTTGTGTGCCGTGGTGATGTATTGGTGGACATAAGCGCTCCAGAATTTGTATGTAAATCAGTTGCAACTAATCTAATCAGTACGTCCGTGAATTGTAAGGGGTGTTGAAGGGTTTTTCACAGGTGAGGCACTGGAGCATATTTTCGGCGTTTGCCTCAAATACCCTTTAGGCTGATAATGCCCTGCGTTCGCGCCAGAATGTATATAGCCCTGTGCCAATGATGATCGCAGCGCCAAGCAGGGTTAGGGCATCAGGGCGCTCGTTAAAGACAAATACGCCGATAATAATTGAAAACAACAAGCGTGTGTAGCGAAACGGGGTGATGGCTGCCGCGTCGCCTAAACGCATTGTTGCGACAATGCCGTAGTAGCCCGCAACGCCAAACGCAATAGAGGCGAGGAAATAAATGACTTCCAGTTTTGAAACGGCAACCAATGTGTCTGATCCCAAAAACAACAATAAAACACCTGCGAAAACCAACGATGCAAAAGCTTGAAATGCTATTATAGTCGAGGCGACGTTTTTAGGAATTATCCGGGTGATTAAATCGCGTATTGCAACACCAAGAACCGAGATGAGTATGAAAATCACCGAAGGATCAAAGACGCTAAGCCCTGGTCTGATGATGATAAGTACGCCGATAAAGCCAATGAAAATTGCAACCCATCGCCTCCAGCCAACCTGCTCTCCAAGAAAAAGGGCGGCCCCCATTGTGATGGCAAGTGGTGTTACTTGAAAAACAGCGGCAACGGTTGAAATGGGGAGCAATGATAAGGAGGTAACGAATGCAACAGCTGCGATGGCTTCTGCTACTGTGCGGGCGATGGTTGCACGTGTCCAGACGTTTGCTGCAAATATGCTGTGTCCTTTAGCATGGGCCATGAGTGCAAAAACGATGGAACTACAGATGCCAACCGTGATGAGGATTTGGCCTGTTGAGATCGTCTTGGATAAGAGTTTCACAAACAAGTCTTCCAAAGCAAATCCAGCCATAGCCAAGATCATCAGCAATATGCCGTTGAGGTTATTCATAAGGGGGTTCCAAAGAGGTGAGGGAATTTGGATTTGTTATTTTGACAGTGGTAGCTCTAAACGGCAGCCGCTGCTGTTGTCATAACCTTTAGTTTTTCCATTGCCAACTCACGGGTTAAAAACCCTAAGCCGCAATCTGGGGCGGCGATGAGGCGGTCGGCATCGATGCGTTCTAAGGCTTGCTTTAGGCGCGCTGTTACATCTTCCACCGTTTCAATTTTGCTTTTGGCAATGGCGATGGAGCCAAAAATGACGGTGGTCTTGGTGAACTTATCAAGCAAGGCCAAATCATTGTGGCGGTGAGCATCTTCGATTGAAACTTGTTGAATGATGGAGTTATCAAGGGCTGAAGCGATTTTGAAATAGCTTAGCGGGTCGGCCTTTAAATATTCTTCATCATCAAGCTTGTTGGGATAGCCGCAACACATGTGCATGGCGCGGGTGACGCTATCATCAACGCCGTCAAAGCACATTTCCAAGGCCTCGATGCCATATTCGAGCGCTGCTTCTGGTTTGCGGGCAAATAAGGGTTCATCGACTTGAATGTATTTGCACCCCGCCGCCGCCAGCGCTTTGATTTCGTGGTTGAGGGCGCGGGCCAGATCAAAAGCTAACTCTTTGTCGTTGGTGTAAAAATCATTGGCCGTGGTGTCTATGATGGTGATGGGGCCGGGGACTGTGATTTTTATGGGGCGGTCTGATGCCTCTTGGGCAATTTGCCAATCGCGCGGCAAAAAGTGTTCGCCTTCAGGTTCAATTTTACCGCGTATAGTGGGCAGGCTGGTTTCATAAGCCCCGTTGCGTAAAACGCGTTTGGTCAGATTGGTGAAGTCAAAGCCTTGTAAATGGCGGCATTGGTAATGGATGTAATTTTCGCGGCGCTGTTCGCCATCGGTTGGTGTGTCGATGCCGCATTCAATTTGATCTTGCACGGCTTGCACAGTGGCTTTGTCTAATTGGGCAACGATTTCATCGCCGCCTTGTTCCATTACTTTGGTGTATTGATGGGTCACATCATCGCCGTGATCGGTCATGCCTTCATCTACTTGGAACCAATCACGAATAGGCAACCAATCAGGTTTTGGAAAAGCGCCAAGGCAGGTGGTTTTTACGGGCATGGTTTGACCTCATTTTGAATAAGACTTTATTCAAACCATAGGACGAAATGAAATGCTCAATGGCAAGCACAAAAACGACACTTTGAAAGTTTCACAACAAAAAGCCGGGGACAGCGAACAGAGATATGGCGAGAGGGGGCGGAAATGTCATATCGTCTGTTAAGCTGTCCCCGGGGTCGAGGTTTCAAAACTTGTTCCGTTCTCTAAAAGAGGATGGTGGTTTTGAAAAACTTTAGATGAAAACAATTTGTGTTTTCATCGTGGAAACAGATATACGCTGAGCAAATATAACCTAACCTGAACGGGTTGTTCATCTAGCGTTCATGTGAAAATCAGCTTAGGCTGAGTTTTTGTTTTAACGGGAAAACTTGATGACCAACGATACGCTTGATCCTGATGATTGGGATGAATACCGCGCGCAGGCTCATAAGATGCTTGATGCGGCGATTGATAAAATGCAGGGCGCAAATAGCGGGCGGGTTTGGAAGCCGTTTCCTGATGAGATGAAACGCTCGTTTGCCGAACCGTTGCCAAAGGATGGTGTTGGTATTGAAGCGGTGCGTCAACGCGCGCAGGTTTTGCTACCCTTTGGTGTGGGCAATACCCATCCGCGATTTTTTGGTTGGGTGCATGGGGCAGGATCGACCAGCGGTTTGATTGCTGATATTACTGCCGCTGCAATGAATGCCAATTTGGGCGGGCGTGACCATGGCGCGATGTATGTTGAAAAACAGGTTGTGGCGTGGGTTAAAGAGATGTTCTCGTTTCCTGATGAGGCTAGCGGTTTGGTGGTTTCGGGCACCT
>JAMOMM010000501.1 GCA_027067085.1 Hyphomicrobiales bacterium | reverse complement strand
TGTTTCTGCGGGCGTTGTGTTTCAGCCGTTTAATTCTGTTATAGGCATTAGCAATTGCGCGGGCAGGGACGCACGATTTAGACGTGTTGCTGGCGCTGCAAATCGAACGTGCAATTGTGTCTCTGATCTTGCGACCAAGAAATGGTGTATACTTGGCCGTGTTGGAGTATAAAAGCACATCATTGCCAGCATTTACGGCAAGTTTAACCGCCGTTGACCATTTGTAATTTTTACGGATAGCACCCATTTCCATATCATCGGTAATTGCGACACCTTTAAAACCAACTTGCTTGCGCAACATGCCAGCAATAGCGCGGTGGGACAGGCTGGCAGGCGCGCCCCATGACCGATTAAATAAATGCCCAACCATGACCATATCGACGCTCTTGGCCTGTCCACCTGAAGCGAGTTGTTTAAATGGGGCGAGTTCTGTGCCACGATTCCACTGCGGAATTGCGGTAAAACCTTTATGACTGTCGCTTAAACTTGAGCCGTGACCAGGGAAATGTTTAGCCGCTGTCATTAGGCCATAACGTTTGTGGGCAAGAATGAACTGGCGGGCATATTTGGCGACGGTTTGCGGATTTTGGCTGTAACTGCGGCCCATGCGGCCGATAATTGGGTTTGCCCGGCCTTGTATGTCGACATCAACAACAGGCCCAAAGTTTACATTGATCCCCGCAGAACGGACTTCACAAGCTAATTTCCCATAAACCCGCGCGGCATTTTTTTGAGATGAACGCGCGATTTTAATGGCTGATGGATAGCGATTGAATTTTAAACGTTGTACACGGCCACCTTCTTGATCGACCGAAATAAATGGCGGCATTTGTCCACCTGCACGCGCAGCTTGGCGCAAGGCTGTGGTGAGGGTGCGCACTTGGCGAATTGAAATGACGTTGTGTTTCATTAGCATAACGCCACCAATAGAACCTTCGCGCAATTCTTGCATTACGGCTTTCACACCGCGATGGTTAGGTGTGGTGCCGCGAAATCCAACCATGACCATTTGACCGATTTTGGCCTTGATACTCTTACCTGCTGGGCCAGAATTTTGTACGAAATTCTTTGGAATGATTTTTGTTTTTGGCGGTAATTGGTTTGGAGCAAGTTGGCCTGGAGAAATCTGAACGGGTTGATTGTTTTGGTTTTGCTGTGGTGAAAATTGGTCAGATTTGCCATCACGTTGCACAGCTTTGAAAAGGTTGTTCATGCCTTGTTGATTGGCCGTTTGTGCAGATGCAGGCATGACCGAAACTGAACTGGATATAACCAGTGTTGAAACAACGGTAAAAATTGACAACGATAGGGTGTTCATGAAAAATCCAGCAGAAAAATAATAACCTAGAGACGTTCTGTTTTTAATTGAACCAGAACGACCTATTTAAGGTGTTGATAGTCTTGCGTTTTATGCTGTGTTTGCGTAACAAACACAATATGAAACGCCCTAGGGGAAGTCTTACACACTTAAACTTAATCGTTTCTTAACCATAAGCTTGAGGGTAATTGTGACGGTTAAAAATGGCTCTTATGTGGCCTGTTTTCTGCTGGCTTTTATAATCTTTAATTGATGATGTTATGTTCTGGCCCGTAAGGGAAATGGGTGATGTTCTCAACACCGTTATCTGAAACCACCAAAATATCATGCTCGCGATAACCGCCAGCGCCTGCTTGGTTGTCTGGGATTGTGAGCATGGGTTCCATGGAAACGACCATGCCAGGGGCAAGGATTGTGTCGATGTCTTCGCGCAATTCCAGCCCAGCTTCGCGGCCGTAATAATGCGAAAGAATGCCAAAGGAATGGCCATAACCAAATGAGCGGTATTGGAGTAAGTTTTCACTTTCAAAGAATTCATTGACCTTGGCGCAGATGCCTGAGCACGTGGCACCTGTTTGAATGGCCTCAATGCCAATTTCATGAGCCTTTACATTGGCCTGCCAGATTCTAAGAGATTCTGAATCAGGTTCCCCGATGAACAATGTGCGCTCAAGTGCGGTGTAATATCCGCTTATCATTGGAAAGGTGTTTAGGCTTAAAATGTCGCCTGCTTGTAGCTTGCGCGATGTAACAGGATTGTGCGCGCCATCGGTGTTTAGGCCCGATTGAAACCACACCCATGTGTCGCGATATTCAGCATCGGGAAAAGAGTTGGCAATTTCCAATTCCATTGCGTCACGGCCCGCCATGGCGACATCAATTTCGCGGGTGCCGATTTTGATGGCAGCGCGAATGGCCTCTCCACCAATGTCTGCAATGCGTGCACCGTGGGTGATAAGGGTGATTTCTTCGGCTGATTTAATCATCCGCATCGCCATAACATCGCCAGCCACATCGCAAAATGTTGTTTTGGTAAAGGTTGCGCCAAGTTTTTCGTGTTGGGCAAGGGTGAGGTGGTCTCCCTCATAGCCGATGGTTCTTGCATCGCCAATAATGTGCTTTGCCGCGCGCCAATAATTGTCGCGTTGCCAGTCTGTAAAAATGAGGTTGTCGCCAAAGCAGCGCCGTAACGGCTGGCCCGCATCAATATTAGCAGAAATTGTTGTGCAGCCAGATTGAGTGACAATGCAGCCGTAAGGCCGGCCGAACGAGCAATAAAGAAATCCTGAATAATAAGCGATATTGTGCATTGACGTGAATAAGACCGCGTCTAAATTCTTTTCAAGCATCATACTACGCAAAGCGGTGAGACGGTTTTCGTATTCAGTATCTGAGAAAGGTAGGGGGGCTTTGTCACCATTGTGGAAAACGAAATGTTCTGGGCGTGTTGTCATTTTATGCCATCTCCAAAAAGTTTTTTCCGACTTTTTGAGTGATTGCCGGAAAGGTATCCGGGCGTTCAGGATAGTTGGGATTATTGTTAACAGCGACGCCATCGCTAGTATTCTCAATAAAGCTAGAAGACGCAGAGCGTCAAGGTTTGAATGTAAATACTGGAGTTGGCCAGTTGAAACTTACTTTTGGTGGAAATTGGTTTTCACTAAGTTACAAGTGTTATAGGCTTAATTTTAATGTGAATTTTTAATTCTAGGTGTGTTTATGGTTGCGAGTAGTAAAGATTTTTCTAGTGATAAACATGGTTGGGCTGAACTTTTAGAGCCACGGCCGATGGGGCAAAAACTACAAGGTGACCATAAAGCTCCTTGGGTTGTCATTGGTGCAGGGTTTACGGGACTTGCTTGTGCTAGACGATTGGCAGAATTGCATCAGGACGATGAAATTTTGTTGCTAGATGCGCGTTTGCTTGGACAAGGTGCTTCTGGTCGAAATGCAGGGTTCGCTATCAATACCAGCCAGTTTCCTGGAGCTTATGAAATAGCGAAAATACCTGAGTATAAAAGGCTCAATCGCATAAATACGGCTGGTGTTGATTTGTTACGCGCGCAGGTTTTGGCACATTCTATCGACTGCCAATGGGATGAGGATGGACTTTATTATGGGGCCGCTGATCGCCACTCAATGGAGCAGCGCGACCATTTTTTGCGTTACCTTGAAATTATGGAGGTTAAACACACAGCGTTAAATCAAACTGAGTTGAATGAAAAACTGGGTACGAATTTGTATCAAACAGGTGTTTTTGTACCAGAGGGTGTTTTGGTGCAGCCGGCAAGTTTGGTTTATGGTTTGGCTGATAGTTTGCCTAAAAATGTTAAGGTGTTTGAACAGTCTGCCGTACTTAAAATTCATCAAGGGTCTCGCATTAAGCTTGACCTTGAACAGGCAACTATCACGGCTGATAAGGTCATTATAGCAACCAATTTTGAAGCTGGAAAAATTGGATTTTTAAAGCGTTATTTGATCGGCAGCACTTTGGCTGGAAGTTTTACCCGAGTTCTGACAAAAGACGAATTGGCCAGTCTTGGTAGCTTGTCGCATTGGGGTGTGCTGTCTTTACATGGTGGCGGGGCAACGGTGCGATTGACCAATGACGGGCGTTTGATGTTGCGCAATACGGCGGAATATAATGGCGGGGCGTTGTTGTCTGCTAGCCAAATGGTAGAGCGTAGAATTGTCCATCGAGAAAATTTTGAACGCCGCTTTCCTCAATTGGTTGATGTGCCGTTTGAATTTTCTTGGTCTGGCGTTGAGGGAATTAGCCGAAATGGCACTAACTTTTTTGGCAAGCAGAGTGAAAATATTTATTTGGCAGGCGGATATAACGGCTCAGGTGTGAGCAAGGGAACTGCATTTGGTGCATGTTTGGCTGAATATGCCAGTGGAGGGCAGTCGCAATTGATTACGGACTGTTTGGCTAGTGAGCCTGGCACGTGGATGCCGCCACGCCCCATTCTTGATATTGGCGCTGCCTACACGGTGCGGTCTCGGTTTAAAGAAGTGGGATTGGACCGCTAAGCAATAATAAAGAGGCGCTTATAAATAAACGCCTCTTGAAAGTCTTGTCGTTTCAACCTGCCCGTAACAGTAACTGTGCCCGTGACGGTAATCGAGATTGAAGTTTATTTGGTTTTTGGTGCCACTGGCGCTGTTTGCACAGGTGCTTGGCGTGGTTGATAACCATATGGTGTTGGAACGCGGCCATAGCCATTGCGATATGCATTGTTCCAGTTGTTGTTCCAACCGTTATTGTTATAGCCATAACCGTTGCCACTACCATTTCCGCGCATGTTGCCTGAGAAGTTGAAGTTCATGCGGCCATTGCCAAAACCGTTGCCGTTAAACGGACCCCAGTTGTTGCCCCAACCATTGTTGTTGTTGCCCCAGTTCCAAGGCATCCAATTGTTGTTGTTGCCGTTCCAACCGTTGTTGTTCCAGCCATTGTTGTAATAACGGTTGTTGTAACCGTTGTTCCATGGTCCCCAATTGTTGTTGTTATTGCCCCAGTTCCAAGGCATCCAATTGTTGTTATTGTTGCCATTCCAACCATTGTTGTTGTTGCCCCAATTCCAAGGCATCCAATTGTTGCCATTGTTGTTGTAGCCGTTGTTATAACCGTTGTTGCCAAAGTTGAATTGGGCTTGGGCTGATGATGCAACCATTGTGGCTGCACCAAGGCCGACTAAACCTGCAATTGCGATTGTTTTAAATAATTTCTTCATAACGCACTCTCCTTGTCGACGTTTTGCTGACGTCGTTTTTAATACAAGGGCCCACGAGGCCCATCCTTGCCCCACAAAGAGGCTTTTGGCCCCTCTAAAAAGACATAAATGTCTTTCCATCTCCGCATCATTGGACAAGTTCATAGCACAGTACATGACACATATCAATATTCTAATATTCTAATATATAAAATTTAAAGAATCAGATTAACTTAGTGCTAAGTATAATATTTTGGGGAACTGTCATGACAAATACAATTATTGAAAAAATTAGCCAAATTAAACGCGAAAATCCGCAAAACCTAATGGCGCGGCACTTTTCGGGCGACTATTTTAATTCGCTTGAGGCGAGCGATCAGCAAAAATTATTAAGCATTTTTGCTTCGGGCATTGAAAATCCAGATAGTTCTATGGGCGCGTATGCCCAAGAACCTAAGGATTATGATAGGTTTTCAACCGCGCTTGATCCGCTTATCCGCGATTTTCATGGTATTGCTGACGGTATTGAAATTGCTCAAAAACATGATTGGCCAAATGCAGAAACGGCAAACTGTAACTTGGCCGAGATTGACCCCAAGCTAAAAGATGTATCCATGCGGGTGAGGGTGGCACGCAATGCGGCAACGTATCCCTTGCCGGGGGCGATGAGCAAAGACCAGCGTGTGGCTTTTGAGAATGAGGCGATTGCTGCGTTTGAAAAGCTGATTGAAGATGAGGCTTTTGGTGGGCAGTATTTGTCAATCACGCCTGGTTCTAAATATGAAATCAGTAGTGATGAGTATGAAAAGCGTGTGGCAGCGCATCAGATGTTTAAAGACATGAGTTCAGATCGTTATTTGAACGTTGCAGGCATTAGTTCTGATTGGCCTTACGGGCGCGGCATGTATGTTTCGCGCGATCAAGACTTTTTGGTCTGGGTGGGTGAAGAAGATCATTTGCGAATTATGTCAATGATGTCTGGTGGAGATTTGGGCGCATTGTTTGGGCGTTTAAATTCAGGTTTGCAAACACTTTCTGCATTGTTGCCCCCGTTTGCGACAT
>JAMOMM010000500.1 GCA_027067085.1 Hyphomicrobiales bacterium | reverse complement strand
GTCTCTCAATTAGAACTTATTACAGCTGTTACCCGCAACAACCGCTTGGTTGCTGCTGGTGCAATTGATGCAGGCAAGGGGCGCTTTAATGTTAAAGTTCCTGGCCTATTTGCAACGGCCCAAGATGTTTTCTCGGTCCCGATTAAAGTAAATGGTGATGCCGTTGTTACGCTCGGCGACATCGCAGATATTCGTCGCACCTTCAAGGACGCAACAAGTTATTCCCGCATTAACGGTCGCCCCGCTATTACCATTTCCGTGGTTAAACGCATTGGTGAAAATATCATTGAAACCAATAAGCAAGTACGTGAAGTTGTTGCCAAAGCAAGCGCTAACTGGCCAGATAAAGTTCATGTAAATTTTGCCCTTGATGAATCAAAAATGATTTTTGAAGTGCTTGGTTCGCTGCAGTCATCCATCTTAACCGCCATTGCTTTGGTGATGGTGATTTGTGTGGCAGCGTTGGGCATGCGCTCGGCCCTAATGGTTGGGTTTGCCATCCCCACATCGTTCATGCTGGGTTTTTTGATCGTTAGTTTGATGGGCAACTCAATCAACAACATGTTGATGTTTGGTATGGTGCTCACCGTTGGAATGTTGGTTGATGGGGCGATCGTTATTACCGAATATGCCGATCGAAAAATGTCGGAAGGCATCCATCGAACCGAGGCCTATATTCAAGCTTCTAAACGCATGTTTTGGCCTGTGTTTTCATCGACTGCAACGACCCTTGCAGCATTTTTACCAATGTTATTTTGGCCAGGTGTTACGGGCAAGTTTATGTCCAACCTACCAATAACCGTGATTATTGTTTTGTCGGCCTCATTAGTGACCGCCATGATATTTTTGCCTGTTATCGGTCGGTTTTTTGGCAAACCTGATAGCTCGCAAAGTGCTAATCTACAACTTTTATCGGGTGCAGAAACAGGAGATTTGCGCAAGCTTGGGGGCTTTACGGGGCTTTATGTTCGCATTCTTTCTAGCTTGATTAAGTTCCCGTTGTTTGTGGCGACCATTGTCATTGGCGTGATTGTCGCTGTGTTTGTAAACTTTAGTAGCTACAGCAATGGTGTTACATTTTTTGTTGAAACAGAACCAGATCAAGCATTGGTCTATGTCCGTTCGCGCGGCAACTTATCAATCGATGAGAAACTACGTTTAACCAAAAAGGTTGAGAAAATTTTCTTAAACATCGACGGGATTGAAACCATTTCAACCAGTGTCGGATCTGGCGGAGCAGGTGGGCCTTCTATTGGTTCTGGCGGTGGTTTGGATAAGCCTAAAGATGTGATTGGCGAAATGACCATTTCGTTGGCCGATTTTAAAACCCGTCGTCGTGGTGCTGTCATTCTAAAAGAAGCCCGCGATAGAACGTCAAATTTACCAGGAATTTTGGTTGAGATTAAAAAGCGCGAAGATGGCCCCCCCTCAGGCAAGGATATTCGCCTTCAAGTGCGTGCTCATGATGCGAGTGTTACCAATGCTGTTGCTAAAAAGGTTAGAGCATATCTTGAATCCTCAATGACAGGGTTGGTCGATATTACCGATGATACACCGTTACCTGGGATTGAATGGAATCTTGTTGTTGATCGTAAAGAAGCTGGACGCTTTGGTACTGACATTTCATCGGTTGGTGCGATTATTCAATTGGTCACAAACGGTATTTTGGTTGGTACCTACCGCCCAGATGATTCCTCCGAAGAAGTTGATATTCGTGTGCGCTTACCGCGCAATGAACGCTCGCTTGAACGTATTCAACAAATGCGCATCCGCACACCAAATGGCATGGTGCCGTTGTCAAACTTTGTAACCCGCGAAGTAAAGCCTGCGGTCGATAACATCGTTCGCAAAGACGGTTTGGTCTCCGTTTATGTAAAAGCAAATGCTGCAGAAGGGGTGGATCCAGATACGAAAATTGCAGAGCTTGATACATGGCTAAAAGGGCAGAAATGGCCTCAAGGAATTGAGTTCAAATTCCGTGGTGGCGATGAAAACAAAAAGAAAAGCCAAGACTTTTTAATCAAAGCCATGCTTGCCAGTATTTTCTTGATGTTCATTATTTTGGTTACCCAGTTCAATAGTTTTTATCATGCCATGCTTACACTATCCACGTTGGTTATGTCCGTTGCAGGCGTGCTTATTGGGATGATGGTCACGGGCCAAGCATTCTCTGTCATTATGACAGGTACAGGTGTGATTGCACTGGCTGGAATCGTGGTCAATAACGCCATTGTTCTTATTGACACGTATCACGTGTTGCTCAAGGAAGGCATGACACCGCAAGAGGCTGTATTGCGTACCGCTGCACAACGATTGCGCCCAGTGATGCTGACTACCGTGACAACTATATTTGGATTGTTGCCGATGATTTTTCAACTTAACCTTGGTTGGTTTGATCGCTCAATTCTGGTTGGTTCTCTGACCTCGAATTGGTGGGTTCAATTGGCAACCGCCATTAGTTTTGGTTTGGCTTTTGCAACCATCATCACGTTGTTTTTAACACCAGTATTATTGTCAGCTCCAACCGTCTGGAAACAAGCTTGGTTAAAAATGATTGCGCGCTTTAAAAACAAGAAACCTAAAGTTCAAGATGAAGCGGTTGAATTGGCTAAAAATGATAATGTTGAAACATCAAGCGATGCTGAAACCAAACCGGCAACTCAAGCTGCAGAATAGGATGTAGCGATCAGGTCCCCAAGCGCCTGATTATGTGATATACTAGGCCTCCTTAAAGTAATCAAAACAGGAGGTAATATGACTGTAGCTAGTATTTTAGGTCACAAATCAGGGGCGCAAATTTTCTCGTGCGGGCCAGATGACACCGTTTCTAGTGTTACAAAACAGCTTACCGACCATCGTATCGGGGCGATTCTTGTCATTGATGATAGCGGTGTACTGATCGGCATTATTTCGGAACGAGACATTGTTCGCCTTATCGCAAAAAGAGGCGAAAAGGCTCTTACATCTTCGGTGAGTGCCGCAATGACCGACAACGTTGTGACGTGCTTGCCCAGTGACACCGTCACTATGTTGATGGGGTTAATGACCGAAAACCGTGTTCGGCATATTCCCGTTGTTGTCGATAAGGAAATTGAAGGTGTGGTTTCAATCGGCGATGTCGTCAAGGCACGCATTGCAGCAGCAGAGCGCGAAGCCGCTGAAATGATGCAATACATCTCTTCTGGGGTTTAGCGGTTTATTGGGTGTCGTCTTGTTTGGCGTAGCGACGATAGCTGCGCCAGCCAACAGGCAGTAAAACGAAATATGCAATAACCGTGAAGGTAAGCAATTCCCACGGGAAGCTGATAAGCACAACGGTAAACAAAACACTGCCCGCCAGTATCGGTAACACAAGGTCGCGGTCAATGCGTTGGCCAAAGCCTTTGCCTGAGAACGTTGGAATTTTGCTGATTACCAAAAATGATATTAGCCCTGTGAAAACTAAAATTACAGGAGCTACTGCTTTGATGTCTGGAACAAACCCTAAAAAACCTAAATACATGGGCAGCATTACCAGCGCGGCACCAGCAGGGGCGGGAACACCAGTAAAGAACTTATTGCTCCAAGACGGTTTGTCAGGATCATCAAGCGCCACATTAAACCGCGCCAAGCGTAACGCCATAGCTACAGATAAAGACAAAGCCACCACCCAGCCCAAATTGTGCAAGTGGTGCAATGCCCACATATAAATCAAAACTGCAGGGGTAACGCCAAAGTTGATAAAATCAGCCAGACTATCCAATTCGGCCCCAAAACGGCTAGCACCTTTAAGCAACCGCGCCACACGGCCGTCTAACGCATCAAGGACCGTAGCAACGATAACAGCTGACACGGCCAATTCAAACCGACCTTCAATGCCCATACGAATGGCGGTGATGCCAAGGCATAGTGCCAACAAGGTAATCAGGTTAGGCAACAAAAATTTAAGCGGAATGGTTTTAAACCGCTTTAACCGTTTTTGCCGTGGCGTGTCTTCCACATCTTTGTCATCGTCAAATGGATCAACCATTTTGCTTCCTTAATTCTGGCTTGCAGAGCGTTGTTTAGGCTGTACGACCACTGCGCACTTTTGGATCATCACAAACTTCTGCCAACACAGTTTCACCTGCAACCGCTTTTTGACCCACACATACTAATGCCTGATGGCCCTTTGGCAAATACACATCCACCCGACTGCCAAAACGAATAAGGCCAAAGCGTTGGCCCGTCACAAGCTGGTCACCTTCATTGACAAATTTAACAATACGGCGCGCAACGAGACCTGCAATTTGCACAAAGCCAACTTTGCGGCCATCATCAGCCTCAACTGTTAAGGCTTGGCGTTCATTGTGCTCGCTGGCTTTGTCGAGTTCAGCATTGATGAATTTGCCAGGAATATAATTGATTTTAACAATCTTACCGTCAATCGGTGAGCGATTCACATGCACATCAAACACGTTCATAAATACCGAGATACGCAAGGCTTCTTCTTCTTCCATATCTACTTCTGGGGGTACGCGCACGGTTTCGATCATTGAAACATGGCCATCAGCTGGTGACACAATGAGTTTTGCATCAATAGGTGTTACGCGCTCTGGGTCGCGGAAAAAATACACACACCAAAGCGTAAGAACAACGCCAATCCAACCAAAGAACTCTGGTAGCCACCAGAACATCAAAAGCGTTAGAAACGCAAAGATACCGATAAAGCGATAACCTTCGCGGTGGATTGGGACAAATATAGAAAAGATAGAATCTAGCACGCGTTGCTCCTAAAGGAATCTTAAAACAGGACATTGAATAGCTTATATAGCCTAAAAGGCCACGAAGGTAAAAGTTGCTTGTATTTAAGGTTGATACGCGCAACTTGCAACGCAAAAAACCCCTCCAGATTTCTCTGGAAGAGTTTTGTGATTTACGTCGTAAATTTGTTATTAATGGCAATAAGCCGAACCATTGGCAACCATTTGCGGTTGGCCATAAAGCTTGAACAAATCTTCGAAATTGTCGTTTGCACTTTCTTGTGCAGTTTCCACTTTGGCAACTGTTTGTTGCTTTGGTTGGCAAACAACGGCTGTGCCAGTAACAGAAATCATAAAGCAGCCAGAAGTAACTTCTGAAATAGTTTCTTGCATACCAATTACTGCTGTAGCGCCTGCACCGCCAGCATTCTTAATCATTTCTGCCATAGCTTCTGCCTTGATGCTTTCAAGTGCTTTTTGAAAATCAAGCATTCCTGTTTGCTCAACGGTGCGAATGCCACCAGAAAAGCTTTTGACAATACGGCGGCTCCAAGTTTTTGTGCCACGTACCATGCCGATAGTTTCAACGATATCTTGATCGCCTAATGTAGTTGTTGTCGTTACAATCATAACGCTCTCCCCATATGCGCCAATGCTCTTATTTTTTTATGAGAGTCATCAACTGGTTAGAAATGAAGGGTTCTTCATTTCATCGCTCAGTACCCAACCAAGCGATGAGGCCACATTGCATGGCGAACCTTAACAAACCCGTTTACAATTAGAGTTTGCAGAAAATTTTAGCTAATTTTAGCGCTAATTCGAACATCACAGTTAAGGGGAAATTCATTTGATTGATAAGATTTTAGCGAGTTGATTTAGGAAGTTGTTAATCATGGTGGCTTTACTGACGAATAAGACCATCTTCAACATTTTTTGCCAACACTTCACGCGCTTCGTCTACTTCGCGCTGGCGATTCCACATATCTGCATAAATCCCGTTTTGTGATAAAAGTTCGCTATGGTTGCCACGTTCAACAACCTCACCAGCAGCCAAAACCAAAATCTCATCTGCGTCCACCACGGTTGAAAGGCGGTGAGCGATTACCAATGTTGTGCGTCCCTTGGAAACATCGGCAATAGCCGATTGGATTTCTTGTTCGGTCAACGTATCAAGCGCCGATGTGGCTTCATCTAAGATAAGAATAGGCGGAGCTTTAAGGATCGTTCGGGCAATAGCAACGCGTTGTTTTTCACCGCCCGATAGTTTCAAGCCGCGTTCGCCGACAATTGCATCATAGCCCCCCGTCAGCTTTTGAACAAAGTCATGTACCTGCGCCATTTTGGCTGCACCAACGATTTCATCAAAACTTGCGGTTGGGCGACCATAACCGATATTGTATTTAACCGTAT
>JAMOMM010000499.1 GCA_027067085.1 Hyphomicrobiales bacterium | reverse complement strand
AAGCCAATCAAATCAGCAAAGTAAAATCCGTCTTCATCATTATTTTGCGGCAAAACGCTTTTATCAACGCTTAGTTCAACACCTTTCAGCTTTTCCGCAGCTTCGCGCCCTTCAATACCGAAAAATCGAACCAGAAAATCACTCTTGTGGGGTGATATATGTTCAATTTCGATCAGGGCATCACCGTCGCCCAAAAACAATGGACCATAATCGCCAATTGCCAATGGGTCTTGGGTAAAGCTTCGCAAAATCACCATGCCATTTATGCCATGAACACCATTAACACGCCCAAGAACAATGCGCTTGTTTTCAAGCCCATCATTCTTAAAGTCAGTATCAATTTCACCACGATCAGACATATACAGTGCGCCTTAAAGCTTATTTGCCTTACGCTTCAGGAGCTGCTTCTTCTGCAGGTGCAGCCGCTTCAGCAGCGGCAGCTTCTTGCGCAGCTTTTTTAGCTTCAGCAGCAACAGCTTCACGCTCAACACGTTTTTGACCAGGCTTACCTTTATTTGGGTTGTTACGCGTTTCGCGCTTCAACAGGCCAGCAGCATCAAGAAAACGAGCAACACGGTCAGTTGGACGTGCGCCAACACTTAGCCAATGTTTAATACGGTCTTCGATCAACTTCACACGGTTTTCATCGTCTTTATTGAGCATTGGGTCATATGTACCCACTTTTTCAACATAACGACCATCACGTGGTGATGTTACTTCTGCAACAACAATACGATAATAAGGACGTTTTTTAGAACCACCACGGGCCAATCTGATTTTAAGTGCCATTGTATTTAGTCTCCAGTTTAAATTTAAATTTCAAAATTAATGTTGTTCGTAAAATTCTATTTTTTCTTACCGCCCAAGCCAGGCAATCCTTTTGGCATACCGCCGCCAAGTCCTGGCAAACCGCTAATGCCCTTAAAACCACTTCCAAGCCCTGGAAGCCCACCTTGCTGAACGCCAGATTGCGCCGAAGGCATTTTTGCTGGCGTATCAGGTGCACCACCGCTGGGCAGGCCTTTGGCCATATCACGCAGTTCTGGTGGCAAACTCGCAGGATCCATGCCAGCCAATTCAGCTTGCATTTTTTCAAGCTCTTGCGGGCTTGGCATACCGCCACCGCCCATGCCAGGCATACCGCCACCCATACCACCACCTAGGCCAAGGCCACCCATCATTTTGGACATCATGCCTTTGTCATTGCCCAGCTTTTTCATCATGCCAGCCATTTGCTTGTGCATTTTCACCAGTTGGTTGATTTCTTGAACCTTGGTGCCAGAACCAGCCGCAACACGTTTTTTACGTGAAGCATTAAGCAACTTAGGGAACTTGCGTTCTTTCTTGGTCATTGACGAAATAATCGCCAATTGATGTTTAATCACCGAGTCATCGATATTAGCATTGGCAATTTGTTTTTTCATTTTGCCCATGCCCGGCAACATGCCCATCACACCAGACATACCGCCAAGTTTTTCCATTTGTTTGAGCTGTTCAGCTAAATCATCAAGGCCAAACGTGCCCTTCTTCATCCGCGCCGCAATTTTGTTGGCTTTGTCGGCATCAATAGATTGCGCTGCTTTTTCAACCAGCGACACCACATCGCCCATGCCCAAAATACGGTTGGCAATTCGTTCGGGGTGAAAGTCTTCCAGACCATCAAGCTTTTCGCCTGTACCCATCAATTTAATCGGGCGACCCGTAACCGCGCGCATTGAAAGCGCTGCACCGCCACGGCCATCACCATCAATACGGGTGAGAACAATGCCAGTAACGCCAACTTGCTCATTAAAACTTTTAGCCAGATTAACCGCATCTTGACCCGTCAGCGCATCAGTCACCAGCAAAGTTTCGTGCGGTTTGGCAATATCGCGGATGCCTTCAACTTCGGCCATCAACTCTTCATCAATATGAAGGCGACCCGCCGTATCAAGCATCAAAACATCATAACCGCCTGTTTTGGCCAGTTCAACCGCGCGCTTGGTAATCTCAAGTGGTTTTTGATCGGCGATAATCTCAACCGTATCAACACCAATTTGCTTGCCCAAAATCGCCAATTGCTCTTGAGCAGCAGGGCGATAAGTATCAAGCGATACCATCAAAACTTTTTTCTTATCGCGCTCGTTTAGGCGCTTTGCAATTTTTGCCGTTGTGGTGGTTTTACCAGAACCTTGTAAACCAACCATCAAAATGCCGACAGGTGGTTCAGCTTGTAAACTTAAAAGTTCGCCATCACCGCCCAGGACATCAACCAAAACGTCATTAACAATTTTGATGACCATTTGACCGGGGTTAATTGACTTAACAACTTTTCGGCCAACCGCTTCAGCTTTTACCTTTTCAATAAACCCGCGCACCACTTCAAGAGCCACATCAGCTTCAATCAAAGCCCGTCGCACTTCACGCATCGCGGTATCGATATCACCTTCAGAAAGCGCGCCGCGCCCTGTTAGGTTATCAAAAATACCCGATAGTCGGTCTTGTAAGGTATTAAACATCAAAAATTCCGTTCAGTTATTAACTCGCAAACTCCCATTATACATAAGAGCCAACAAGGCAACTTCCAAAACCCTCAAACTTATTTTAAGCCCATAGTTTGCTTTAGGCCCAAGGTTTCTTTAGGCAAAGTCCCTATTGCGCAATTCCACGCAAAAATGACACCCGTGTGCGAAACTCGCTGACGGGTGGAGACCTTTCTTACCTCCCGATCCTACGTTGAAAAACCCAACCGATCATGTGTAAGATAGCCCAAAGACAAATTTAGAGTCTTTTGGAAATCGAGCGCTATGTACCGCTAAACCGCTCTATTGTCAACGATTCACCCCGCGAAAACCCTCATATAGATGAAATAAACGACTCCACCATCAAGTTTTACTTGCTTTTTGCCCATTTTTAGAGCAAAGAATGGCGCGTGAGCACATAAGACTTTCGTTGGCAGTGACATCACAAGAGCAAGTCACACGATGTGGCTTGCCAAATTTAGCTAACGAACGGCTTGGAAATTTCCAAGTCTACTACAAGGACTAAGAAGAATGGCTACCGGTACCGTAAAATGGTTTAACGCAACAAAAGGTTTTGGATTTATTGCACCTGACGAAGGTGGAGATGATGTATTTGTACATATCTCAGCAGTAGAACGTGCCGGCTTGTCGGACCTAAAAGACAACCAAAAAGTAAACTACGAGCTAGAGCAAGGCCGCGATGGTCGCTCTGCTGCAGGTGCACTTGAGTTGATCGACTAATATTTCTTTGGCTTTAAACCAGCCACAAGATTTATAAGGTCTTTAGACTATACGATTTACACCCACGAGAGATTCTCGTGGGTGTTTTTTTATGTGCTAAAATATGTTTTGTCTAAAAGAAGAACTCAGCTTTTCGCTTGGTTAATCGTGCGCAGCACATAAGTGGAAATCATCATCACTAAAAAGATAATCGCGCAAACTGCCGCAACGGGAAACAACCCTGATGACAAGAACCCAACGGCATTGGGTCCACAGCTTTGAAAAAACGCCATAATAGGCTTCCAAAACCAAGCCACCAAAAAACCGACAATCAGCCCTGTCAACAAACGCCCAGTCCCGCGAGATGAAAGCTGATCGCGCCCACCATATGGCGAAAACAAAATACCAGCGCCCCAACCGATAACACCAGCAGCCGTACCTGCCACCAACAAAAGGGGCCGCAGGTCTTTAGGCATTTGCATAACAAACGAATAAATAGCAATTACAGCAGCTGTTATAACAGCCAACATCAAAAACACATCAAGCCAATCACCACCAAAGCTACGCTTGGTTTGAACAACCCCAGCGCCATTATCTTGGCCACCCTCTAGCCCATTTTCCAGCCGAGTGCGATCATCATTGGTATTTTCGTCTGCGTTCCGATGCTGTGACATATCTAATGTCCCCCAACTTTAATTACTAAATTCTATACGGATCCGCATCCACCGACATAATACCCTAAAACAGGCCCAAAAGTTGAGTCAAAACTTGCCGTACTTGAGTTTAGCGTTAACGGCTTTCAATTTAGGGCCAAAAGCCCTATATAACCAAAATGACCAATTCGCCTTTACATTTCCGCAAGATGAACGGCCTCGGCAATGACTTTGTCGTGCTAGACCATCGCATAAACGGTTTCAAAATGACCGAAAACCTCACCCGTGCAATCGCCGATCGCGACACGGGCATTGGTTGTGACCAACTTATCGTCATGCGAAAATCCCAAATCGCCGACACCCGCATGCGTATTTACAATAACCAAGGCGGAGAAGTTGAAAGTTGCGGCAACGCCACACGCTGCATCGCCGATATACTATTTAAGGAAACGGGCAAAGACACCGTTCTGATTGACACAACAGGCGGCCTGCTGATCGCCACTAAAAATGATGATGGCACCGTAACGGTAGACATGGGTGCGCCAAAATTTGGTTGGGAAGATATTCCCCTTGCTGAAGAGTTTTATGACACCACAGGGATCGAACTTCAAATCGGCCCCATCGATGATCCGATCATCCACACCCCTTCAGCGGTAAATGTCGGCAATCCACATATCATTTTTTGGGTTGATGATTTAGAGATCACGGATCTTTCGCGCACGGGTCCATTGCTTGAAATGCACCCAATGTTACCCGAAGGGGCCAACATTTCTTTAGCAAAAGTCACAACCACACCAGATGGCGACCATATTGCTTTAAAAGTTTGGGAGCGCGGCGCTGGCCTAACCAAGGCTTGCGGCACAGGCGCGTGTGCTGCTGCGGTTTGCGCTGCTCGCAAAGAGCTGACAAGTCGTAAGGTAACAGTAACCCTACCGGGTGGTGATCTATTCATAGAATGGCGCGATCACGACGACCACATCATGATGAGCGGCCCTGTTGCTTATGAATTTGAGGGTATGTTGCCCGAACAATTTGCCTCTTTTGCGGACTAAGCCATGAGCGACCCTCAAGTCATAACCTTTGGCTGCCGTCTCAATTCATTTGAATCAGAGATCATTAAAGACCACGCTCAAAAAGCAAGCCAAAACAACGCAAATGATGAGACCATCATCTTCAACACTTGCGCCGTGACAGCAGAAGCCCAACGCCAAGCTCGTCAATCAATCCGCCGTGCCAGACGCGAAAAACCCGATGCTCGCATTATTGTTACTGGTTGCGCGGCCCAAGTTGATGCCAAAAGCTTTGCCGATATGGACGAAGTTGATTTGGTTTTAGGCAACGAAGAAAAACTACAAGCCAAAGCCTATGACCCAGCTCCTTTTGGCATCAATGAAAGCCAAAAAGTTTTGGTCAACGACATTATGTCTGTCACGCAAACCGCACCGCAATTAATCGATGGTTTTGGCGAACGCTCACGGGCTTTCGTGCAAATTCAAACCGGTTGTAACCACCGCTGCACGTTTTGCATCATCCCCTTTGGTCGCGGCAATTCACGTTCTGTCCCAGCGGGCGAAGTCCTTGCTCAAATTGCCCGTCTGGTAGAAAATGGCTATAAAGAGGTCGTCCTTACAGGGGTGGACATCACCGCGTATGGTGCTGATTTACCAGGAACCCTAACCTTCGGAAAACTAGTTCAAAAAATACTGAGCCAAGTCACAGACCTAAAACGCTTGCGTATATCATCAATTGATTCCGTCGAAGTTGATGAGCCATTACTTGAAGCCATTTCATCTGAAACTCGCTTGATGCCTCACCTGCATTTATCGTTACAGGCTGGTGATAATATGATTTTAAAACGCATGAAACGCCGCCATTTGCGCGAGCAATCAATCCAGTTTTGCGCTGAGATGAAAGCTGTTCGCCCTGACATTGTTTTTGGCGCGGATCTCATTGCTGGCTTTCCCACCGAAACCGATGCGATGTTTGACAATACATTGGCCTTAATTGACGAGTGCGATTTAACCTATCTACACATTTTTCCCTATTCAATTCGTCCAGATACACCTGCTGCCCGCATGCCGCAAGTCAATGGTACGATCATCAAGCAACGCGCGGCAAAACTGCGCCAAGCTGGAGAACGAAAACTAGATCAATTCCTAGAAAGTCAAATCGGCAAAACCTGTTCAGCATTGATTGAAACCAAACACAGCGCCCGCAGCCAACAGTTTGCGCCGATCAAACTCAACACCATCAACCTAACCAAGGGCCAGCAAACCATTTTGCC
>JAMOMM010000498.1 GCA_027067085.1 Hyphomicrobiales bacterium | reverse complement strand
TAATAACATAAGTTGGGCAGGTGGCAGTGCAAAACCCGCAATGAACGCATTTGCGTAAAATGTCATCGGCCAGTTGAATGCGCGGCGTTGCCAGTTGCTCTTTAGAAAATCGTGTTTGCATATCAGCTAACTTCCTCATACATACGGCCAGGATTTAGAATGTTTTTGGGATCAAAAACAGTTTTAACCCGGCCCGTAAGAGCGGCAAGTGCATTAGGCTGTGGTTGGAAAACAGCAGACCCTGCACGCGATTGTTCAGGTGCTCTAAACAAGGTTGCATGGCCGCCAATTTTTGCAACGGCTGATCTAATCTGCGCCGCGCAGGCGGTTTTTTGATCGTGAATTTCAAGCCAAATCAAGCCGCCACCCCAATCCATAACCGCCGTAACGTCAAGCTGTTGCTCAATCAATTCTAAATACTTAGCGCCCGCTGCAGGCGGCACACAAATGCGCCAAATGGCGTTTTCGCCATTGCTACTTAGGGCTTTAACATCGCGGACATCGGCCCAAAGTTTGGAAGACTGAGTTTTTTGCAATACGTCAATATCGCCAAATTCAACCAGTATTTTTTTAAGAGTTTCAACGCGTGATTTTACCGATGGTTTGATACCCTCAAGCCGCAGTGCGGTGCGCCCATCGGGCAAGAGCGCCGCGCCAGACACATCAACCACACTGCCCAAAGCCATTGTCATAGCCCTGTTGGCGCTGGTGCTATCAAGACCGAGTAAAATCAGTGTGTTTTCAGTTTCAGGTTTTGGCAGCACCTTAAAGGTGATCTGCGTCATCGCCCCAAGTGTTCCCCATGAAGAGGTAAGGATTTTGGGCAAATCATAGCCCGTGACATTTTTGACAACGCGGCCACCTGATTTAAACAATTCACCTCGGCCAGAAACCGTTCGAACCCCCAGCACATGATCGCGCACACTGCCAGCTTTCACCCGGCGTGGTCCTGCAAACCCGCATGCTACCATACCGCCTAAAGTGCCAGATGATGTGTTGCCTAACAGGTGAGAAAAGTTCGGTGGTTCAAACTCGAACTGTTGATTGTTGTCTTTAAGCAGCTTTTCAATTTCCGCCAATGACGAACCAGCCCCCGCACTTAAAACCAATTCTTCTGGCTCGTAAAGTTGAACACCTTTAAGACCAGACATATCCAACCCGCAGGTGGTGTCCATCGGTTTACCGACGTTTCTACGCGTATGAGTGCCAAATACATCGATGGACTCATTGTTGGCTAATACCCATTTGACCATTTCACAAACTTGCGTCTCTGATGTTGGTTTGAAAATCTGGTTGTTTTCCTGATTGTTCATTTTTTATGGTCCTAAAATCGCGGAATATCAGGGAAGGGCAGCTTGCCGCCACTAATATGCATTTTGCCCATTTCAGCGCAATTATAGAGTTGGGGAAAAACCTTGCCCGGATTGAGCAGCCCTTTGGCATCAAAAGCACATTTTAGTCTTTGTTGATGCTCAAGGTCGATCTCGCTAAACATTGCTGGCATCAAGTCACGTTTTTCAACGCCAACACCATGTTCGCCCGTCAGCACACCGCCCACTTCAACGCAAAGCTTTAATATTTCAGCGCCAAACTCTTCGGTTTTTTCAAGCTCGCCTTCAACATTTGCATCATACAAAATCAGCGGGTGCATATTGCCATCGCCCGCATGAAAAACATTGGCAACGCGTAGGCCATATTTGGCAGACATTTTGGCCATGCGTGATAAAACCGTGGGTAATTGATGGCGCGGAATGGTGCCATCCATGCAATAATAGTCGGGCGAAATACGGCCAACGGCTGGAAATGCCGCCTTGCGCCCTGCCCAAAAATTCATTCGCTCTTCTTCACTGGTCGATGCTTGAACTGAAACCGCATTGTTGGCTTTGGCGGTTTTTGAAACCTCTTTTATCAAATGGTCCACTTCAACTTCTGGCCCATCCAATTCAACAATCAACAGAGCCTCAACATCAAGGGGGTAGCCTGCGTGAACAAAATCTTCTGCGGCATGAATGGCAGGCCTGTCCATCATCTCCATACCCGCTGCAATAATGCCGCCAGAAATCACGTCAGCCACACATTGGCCCGCATCTTCACTTGATGGAAAACCAATGAGTAAGGCGCGTGCAGTTTCAGGTTTGCGTAAAATACGCACGGTCACTTTTGTTACCACACCGAGCAAACCTTCTGAGCCTGTCAAAATGCCCATTAAATCATAGCCTTCGCTATCCATGTGCTTGCCACCAATCTCAATCACTTCACCTGTGATTAGGACCACTTCAAAACCCAGCACGTTGTTGGTTGTTAGACCGTATTTCAAACTGTGCACACCGCCAGAGTTTTCGGCAATATTGCCACCGATGGAGCATGCAATTTGTGATGATGGATCAGGGGCGTAGTAAAACCCTTGGCCCTCAACTGCGTGGGTGATGCCAAGGTTGGTTACGCCCGGTTCTACCGTTACGCACCTGTTGTCATAATCAATGTCTAGAATTTGGTTAAATTTGCCCATGCCGAGCAATACGCCATCTTCAAGCGGCAACGCCCCACCAGACAAAGAGGTTCCAGCCCCGCGCGGCACCACACGAATGTCATTATCATAGCAATATTTAAGCACCTGCGAGACTTGCTGGGTTGTTTGCGGTAATACAACCACCAAAGGCATTTGTCGATAAGCGGTAAGGCCATCTGACTCAAAGGCCCGCATTTCGTTTTCGTGTGAAATCACCGCTTCACCAGGGCAAATGCTTTGCAAGTCTGCTACTATATTCTTTCGTGCTCGAATGGAATCTTGGTTCACATCAGGCATTTTTAAGTGAGACATTTTAGACAGACCTTCCTTGCTTTCCGCGACATATTGCCATAATCACGGCGCAATTCACGATTTAACCACGTTTTGGTGTATAGTTACTTATACCGCTGGGCAACGCTCTCAACTATGTTATACGTCTTTCACAGACAACATAAAGACGTCGTTCAAGGCGTGAGATAGTATTTTGTAATGTGGAATAAGGAAAACTAAAATGAAACTTAAGTTAGCTATTGCTGGTCTGATGATTGCTATTGCACCAACACTTGCGCACGCTGAAGGCGATGCTGTTAAGGGCAAAAAAGTATTTAAAAAATGCAAAGCCTGTCACGTCGCTGACAAAGAAAAAAACAAGGTTGGCCCACATCTTGTTGGACTTTTTGGCCGCGCAGCTGGTTCTGTTGAAGGCTATAAGTATTCTAAAGCAATGAAAGCTAAAGCTGCTGAAATTGGTAACTGGGATGAAGAGCATGTGATGGCATACATCGCTAACCCTAAGAAATACCTTGGCGGAAAATCAAAGATGACTTTCAAATTGAAAAAAGAACAACAACGCAAAGACGTTGTGGCTTATTTGAAATCATTAGCTAAGTAAGTTTTTTATTTAAAGCGTTTCATGTTTTGTTTGTTGCGCAAACACTGCATGAAACGCAAGATTATCAATACCTTAAGCTGGTTAGTCTGGTTCAATTTAAACCAGACCGACTCTAGTTCCAAGAAATAATGCGGCAATCGTAATTCGGTTGCCGTTTTTTGTTTGCCAGAAATCCAAAAGATGGCATCAATAGGTTTCATAAAGGAGACCTATCATGGCAACCATTCTTGAAATCAACGATCTAAAAAAATTGGCCCAAAAAAGAACACCAAAAATGTTCTTTGACTATGCCGATTCTGGTTCATGGACTCAAAGCACTTATGAAGCCAATGAGAACGATTTTAAGAAAATAAAACTGCGCCAGCGTGTCGCCGTTGATATGACCAACCGTACCCTTGCCACAACAATGATCGGGCAAGATGTTTCAATGCCTGTTGCATTGGCCCCTGTTGGCTTAACTGGTATGCAGCATGCCGATGGGGAAATAAAAGCGGCCCAAGCGGCCGAAGAATTTGGCGTACCATTTACGCTTTCAACCATGTCTGTGTGTTCTATCGAAGATGTTAAAGAACACACCAAAAAGCCATTTTGGTTTCAAATTTATGTGATGCGCGATAAAGATTTTGCGGGCAGTTTGATTGATCGCGCTAAGGCTGCTGGGTGCTCGGCCCTTGTGCTTACCTTGGATTTGCAAATCCTTGGCCAGCGTCACAAAGATTTACGTAACCAGCTTTCAACACCACCAAAAACCACGCCAAAACATTTATGGCAAATGGCGACACGCCCGCGTTGGTGTTTGGGTATGGCAGGCACACGTCGCCATACCTTCCGCAATATTGTAGGCCATGCCAAGGGCGTTGAAAATTTAAGCTCGCTTTCAGCCTGGACAGCCGAACAGTTTGACCCCCAACTAAATTGGAATGATATTGAATGGATCAAAAACCGCTGGGGCGGCCCGTTGATTTTAAAAGGTATTCTAGATGTTGAAGATGCAGAGCGCTCTTTAAACTCTGGAGCAGATGCTATCATCATCTCAAATCACGGTGGTCGCCAACTTGATGGCGCGCCTTCATCAATCGAAGTGCTGGCCGATATTGTCGATGCGGTGGGTGATAAAGTTGAGGTTCATATGGATGGTGGTATTCGTTCTGGCCAAGATGTTTTAAAGGCAAAGTGTATTGGTGCAAAAGGGGTTTATATTGGTCGCCCGTATGTATATGGCTTGGCCGCCCAAGGTAAAAAAGGCGTTACTAAAGCCCTCGATATTATTCGCAACGAGCTTGATATTACCATGGCGTTATGCGGTGAACGCGATGTTAATAATCTTGACCGTACAAATCTTTATAAATTCACAAATGAGTTCTGATTGATGAGTAAAATTAAGTCTGCACTACAAATGGTTGACGAAGCCAATGCTGCCATTGAATGCATTGATGTTTGCGATGCTCAAAAGCTCAGCGATGATGATGGTGTGCTTTTTGTTGATATTCGCGATATTCGAGAATTATGGCGTGAGGGCACAATACCTGGCGCGATCAGTGCGCCGCGCGGCATGCTAGAGTTTTGGATGGACCCAACTTGCAAGTATTTCAAACAAGACTTTGCATCAGATCGAAAACTGGTGTTTTTCTGCGCATCAGCTTGGCGCTCAGCGTTAGCCGTTAAAGCGTTGCAAGATATGGGTTTTGAACACATCTCCCATTTGAGCGGTGGTTTTTCAGCCTGGAAAAAAGCTGGTTTAGGCGTTGAAAAAGTCGAGCCGCGCAAAAAGAAATAATCAAAAGCAAAAATAAAAAGGTAATTGATATGAAACTTCTTCGCTACGGACCAAAAGGCAATGAAAAACCAGGCCTAATGGACAAACGCGGAAATATTCGCGATTTATCTTCAGTGATTAAGGACATCACACCTGATGTCCTTTCGCCAAAATCACTGGCAAAACTTGCAAAAATAAAACCCAAAGATTTGCCAATCGTCAACGGTCACAACCGTATCGGCGTTCCCTATACGGGCATGCAAAAGTTTGTTGGTGTTGGCTTGAATTATACAGATCATGCTAAGGAAATTGGCCTTGATCTTCCAGAAGAACCCATCCTGTTCACTAAACATTTGAGCTGTATCAGTGGTCCTTATGATGATGTGGTTTTACCCAAACGCTCTAAAATGACCGATTGGGAAGTTGAACTTGGTTTCGTTATTGGCACTAAGGCTAAAAATGTATCCAAAAAAGCCGCAATGAGCCATGTGGCAGGCTATTGCCTAGTCAATGATATTTCTGAACGCTCTTTTCAGCTGGAACAGGGTGGCCAATGGGTCAAAGGAAAATCGGCAGATACGTTCGGTCCAATTGGTCCGTATCTCGTCACAGCAGATGAAATCCCTGAAATCCAACGCTTGCGTTTATTTATGGAGCTGAACAATGAAACCATGCAAGATGGCAACACCAAAAACATGATTTTCCCTGTTGCCCATCTGGTTTCTTACATCTCAAAATTTTTCACGCTTTTGCCAGGCGACATTGTTTGCACAGGCACACCAGCAGGTGTTGGCGCGGGCCAAAACCCCCAAGTATTTCTAAAATCGGGCGACATCATGCGTCTGGGTATTGAAGGTCTTGGCGAGCAAATGCAAAAAGTTATCCGCGATAAGTAACAAATGTTGTATAGGAGATATTCAATCTCATTTTTAAAAGGCTGAATATGTCCAAACGCATCACGATTATTGGCACTGGATTTGCTGGCTTAGCGGCGGCTGAAAAGTATCGTAAACTTGATCCTTCTGC
>JAMOMM010000497.1 GCA_027067085.1 Hyphomicrobiales bacterium | reverse complement strand
ATGACTAAACCGGATATTTCACCTAGTTGCCAAAAAATATAGATAAGCGGTTGTTATTTATAGATATTATTGGAATTTTAGCAAAGTGCAAAGTGTAACCGGGTCACGGCTTGCGTCCGCCCTCGCACTGATCTTGCCGCCCAGAGACGGTATTTCCTCAATCATCAATAGCTTGGGCTATTGATTCAATCGGAAATCCGCCTCTGAACGACAATCTCAGCACGATCATCGGACTCCTGAGTGAAACATCCGGGCTAAATCGGATAACTTTGTTGACAAATACCGTGAACGAGCGCTTTTATGCATGCTTTTTACATGTATAGCCAGTTTTAAACCTGCCCGCCGACGCCTTTAAACTTCTCAACAAATGTGGCGATCTTCTGAAAAACACTTTGCTTTTTAGTCAGGTATTGCGGATTAAGCGGGCTCATTTTGGGAAGGAGCGCATTGAGCTCAGTACCATTTTCACTGGCATACTCGCGTTTTAACGATGTAGCAATGTAACGCTTGGCTGCCTGTGTATTGAGGTTTTCATCATTTATCAACGCTTCTGCCTCACGCTGCTGCTCCGCCTGGGCAAAGGTGAAAAAGGCATCGATGATGCCGACCTTGTCACCAATCTGCTCAAGATCGGTTTGATTGATGAAATCAACCAGCAAACTCTCTTTCGCGCGATGGCCGAGGCTGGCGCGGATCACCCGGCGCACATCTTCAATCAGTGTCCCTTTATCTTTGACCTTTTTGTTGTTCTCGAAAATCAGTTCCAGAATGTAATCGAGATTGATCTCTTGCGATTTAAGCAGATCGACCTCAAACACTACGTCATCCCAGTCGATGCTTGAGCTGTCTTTTTCAGCGGCTGTTTTTTCACGGCGCAGCCAGTCGCGAATATCGTTATAGATCGAGCGATAATCCTGTATTTTTCGCTCAGCGGGCATTTTGATTGCTTGCAGTGCTTCCAGGTCATCATCATTTAAATAGTACCTGGCTTTGAAGGCCTCCACCGCCTCCAGGTCGTCCATATCGACGTTTTGCAAGGCTTTCAGGCTGGCAAATTCATCGTAGTTTTGCAGTACATTCTCCACGCGCAGATACTCGCCAAAGAGTTTTGTGAAGGCTTTTTTATCCGATTCCTTTTCGATTGCTTCCGGGTTGGGAAAGCGCTGCTCCAATTCAGATACCACTTCCCTATAACCGCGTCTGGCCTCACCCGTGACCACATCGGTAAAGCCTTCCATGTATTCCTGATAACTTTTTTCCAGGATGACGTTTTTGGTGTTGCTGTCGCCAAACAGGGTAATGGCATCGACCGTGGCCTGCTCCAGATCACGGAAGGTGACGATATTGCCAAAGGTCTTGGTGGCATCATAAATACGGTTGGTGCGTGAATACGCCTGAATCAATCCGTGAAAACGTAAATTCTTATCCACAAACAAGGTATTGAGCGTTGGCGCATCAAAACCCGTCAGAAACATGCCCACCACGATCAGCAAATCGATTTCCTGGCTTTTTACCCGCTTGGCAAGGTCGCGGTAATAATTCTGGAAGCCTTTACTGTCGACACCAAAATTGGTTTTGAACAAGGTGTTATAGTCGGCTATGGCCGCGCCTAAAAATTCTTTGGCGCTGCTGTTCATGGCCGAGACTTCAAAGCTCTCGTCTGCAATCTCCCCGATGGCATCTTGCGCTTCATTGGCCGCGAAGGAGAAGATGGTGGCAATCTTTAGTGGCTTATCGCGGCCTTCTTGTAACTGCGTCAATGACTCATAGTACAGCTTGGCGGCATCCACACTGCTGACGGCAAACATCGCATTGAAGCCTTTGCCACCTGCTTGCAGTCGATGGGTTTTTTGGCTGAAGTTGTTTAACAGGTACTGCGAAATTTCCCGAATACGATCGGGATGCAACAATGCCTGTTTATTTTCCGCAGCGGTGAGTTTTTTCTCGTCCTGCTCTGTTTCAATCGCCTTGAATTGTGGACGCACATCATTGTAGTCCACCTTGAACTTCAACACCTTCTCATCGCGAATGGCGTCAGCAATGACATAAGAATGCAGCTCACGCCCAAATACGCTGGCGGTGGTTTCCGCGCCCAGGGCGTTTTGCGGAAATATCGGTGTGCCGGTAAAACCAAACTGATAGAACTTTTTAAACTTTTTCTTCAGGTTTTTCTGCGCTTCGCCAAACTGACTGCGGTGCGCCTCATCAAAAATAAACACCACTTGCTGACGGTAAACCGGCAAGTCAGTTTCGCTTTTCATCAGGTTGTTGAGCTTCTGGATGGTGGTCACAATAATCTTGTTGTCATCCTTGCCCAGGTTGCGCTTGAGTCCGGCAGTGCTGTCTGAGCCATTGACGCTATCCGGCGAAAAGCGCTGGTATTCTTTCATGGTCTGGTAATCAAGGTCTTTCCTGTCGACCACAAAAAACACCTTGTCGATAAAATCCAGCTCCGTTGCCAACCGTGCCGCCTTGAAACTGGTCAGGGTCTTGCCCGAGCCGGTGGTATGCCAGATATAACCACCACTATCAGGCTTGCTCCAGTTTTTTGCTTCATACGAGCTGTTGATCTTCCACAAGATACGCTCGGTAGCGGCAATCTGGTAAGGGCGCATCACCAGCAAGGTGTTACTGACATCAAACACCGAATAGTGCAGCAGCACATTCAATAAGGTGTTTTTCTGAAAAAAGGTGGCGGTAAAATCTTTTAAGTCCTTGATTAGACTGTTATCGGCCTTCGCCCAGTTCATGGTGAAATCAAAACAGTTTTTATTGCGCGCCGTGGTGTTGGCAAAATAGCGGCTGTCGGTGCCGTTGGAAATCACAAACAGTTGTAAATACTTATACAGCGAATGCTTGCTGTTGAAGCTTTCCTTGCTGTAGCGGTGCACCTGGTTGAAGGCTTCACGAATCGCCACGCCGCGTTTTTTCAGCTCGACCTGCACCAAGGGCAGGCCATTGACCAACACGGTCACATCGTAGCGGTTGGCTGCACTGCCGGTTTGCTCGAACTGTTTGATCACCTGCAACTTGTTACGCGCGACATTCTTTTTGTCCAGCAGATAAATATTCTGAATATGCCCGTCATCAAAGACAAAGTCATGGATATAATCATCATGGATTTTGCGGGTTTTATCGACGATGCCATCGCTGGGTTTGTCTAAATATTCTTCGACAAAGCGTAGCCATTCGCCCTCCAGAAACTGCACATTGTTCAGGGCCTGCAACTGCTCGCGCACATTCGCCAGCATCTTTTCAGGTGTATTCAGTCCGGGAAGATACTCATAACCCTGATTCTGCAAATCCTCAATGAGCTCGCGCTCCAGCTCATTTTCACTTTGGTAGCTTTCTTTGACCTGCCATTCTCTTGTGTATCTATCGAGAATGATAAATGTACTGGATTCGGCGATGGGCTTGTATTCATTCATTCTTCTGTGTCCCTTTTTTGCAGCAGTTTTTTCACTTCCCGGTCAAAATCAGATTCGATGCGTTGCTGCTTATTGAACTTTTCGTATTCTTCAATGGCTTTCTGATCCGCCTGTTTTCGGCTGATTTTTCCATAGCCTTCCAGAATCTGGTACTCATTAAAGCTAAGAAATTTGTTCACACTTTTGGCAAAGCTTTCCATAGTGAAAGTGTTACGCCGCTCGATGATGCCCTCGATATAGTCGAAAAATGATGAAACCGCACGTTCCAGTTTTTTAATATCAGCTTCGCGTAAATAATTTTTCGCCACGGTTGAATCTGATTTCAACACACGACCATTGGGCGCATTCTTATAAGTACTCATGCCCATCATCGGTTTGCTAGCATCGGCCTTGAGTGAAATAATTTCTGCCGCCGTATGACCGGTAATTGCAAAATGAAACTTGTCCTGCACATGAGCATAAAACAACCGGGTAGCCTCAGACTTCGGGTCGTAGTCGATGCTGCACTCAGCAAAAATATCGGTAATCTGTTGATAGATACGCCGTTCGCTGGCACGGATAGAGCGCACCCGCTCCAGCAGTTCGCGGAAATAGTCCTTGCCAAAATAACGGCCATTTTTCAATCGCTCATCATCCATGGCAAAACCCTTGATGATGTACTCTTTAATCAACTGGGTAGCCCAGATACGGAACTGGGTCGCCTGCGCCGAATTGACACGGTAGCCGACAGAGATCACCGCATCCAGGTTGTAGTACTCCAGTTTGCGTCTTACCTCTCTGCTACCCTCCCGTTGAACTGTTTCCAAAATGGAAACAGTTGACTCACGCTGTAACTCGTTGGAATCATAGATATTTTCAAGATGCTTGGAGATCGCCGGCACACCGACACCAAATAACGCCGCCATGCGTTTCTGGGTTAGCCAGATGGTTTCATTGCTTAGCAGCACCTCCACTTTTATCTCGCCATTAGGTGCTGTGTAGAGCAGGAACTCGCTGGTTTGGTCTTGCAGGCTCAAACGGTTATCAACCATTTTATTCTGCCTGCTGCCAGTAGCCATATTCATTAAGGTTTCTAAGCAGCAAACCAACCATCTCCTTCTCTGGCCCTGTTGGCTCTGCAATTTCTTCGTTAGACAAAGTGTTATGGGGATAAAAATTCATTATCCGGCTAGCATATGCTCTTTTGTCGTCTGGTAATAAATCGGACCATCTCTTATACCCCAAAAAGTTAGCCGTTTTCTCATAGAGGTTACGTAGCAGCGTGAAATGATAGCGTTGCACGCAATTTTGTTCTACTGCCTGTTCAATTAAGCCCTTGATATGCAAATGGTAAGAAAAGCTTTTGTTTGAATCACCTTTCTTTTCATCAAGCTCAAAAGTCCCATCATCAAACCGGCTAAGAATATAGCCGTTCTTAACGCCAAGCTCGTTATAGAGCACATTATAAAAAAGCGGATTATGCGTTGATACAATAAACCTGAGTCCATCACCATTAGAGAACTCACTGGATTTAATAAGTTGCCCAAGATTTACCGCCAACTGGATTAAATGATTCTCATCGAGTGAGCTAACAGGATCGTCTATAAACACGTATTTTAACTGGTCAAACTGATCCGTTTCGCGTTCGCTCGGCTCAATGACATTGAGAATACTGATGACTTGATCCAGCAGGGTATAAAAAACACTCCAGATAAAATTGCTCTCCTCGCCTTTGGAAATTTTCAGGTTTTCCGAAATTTCATTATCACCACGCTCCAGCGAGAAGGTCACTTCAGAAAAAGCCTTGATTGTAATATCCCGGTTATTGTCATCTTTAACGGTGTATTCAGAATTAAATCTCGGTGTTAGCTTGTTGCCTGTGTAGTGCTGAAAATTGGTAATCACATTTTGATCTTGCCCTTGCTCGACAAACACCCAGTTAGTGAAGGAATTAGGGTGAATTTTCAACTTCCTTTCTTCATTACCAATCAGGTCATTATCCCAATAAAATAGATCTTCGGTGAAAGCGCTGTAATAAAGAATCTGCTTTTGTGCTAACGCTGAGTGTTCAGCATCGTCATTTCTCCCGCCGCCTGAGCCTGCTTCGACTAACTTCTTGAACTCACGCGAAAGGCGCGTTTTACCTCCGCCATTAAAGGCATAGATTAGCTGAATCTTTTTATCGGCATCTTTTAGCTGTTGAGCTATTTCCGTCAGCGAGCTGCTCATGTTACGCCGCCACCTCTGAATCTGGCTTGGGGAAACTCAACAGCAGATCGCGGTAGTATTCATACTGCTTTTGACGCAGCTCAATTTCTCGGGGCAGGCCTTCGCTGATGGAGTTGGTCAGGGTGTCGAATTTATCCAGGATGGCGACAATTTCCTTTTGTTTAGACAAAGAGGGAATTGGAATAGTCAATTTGTGTAAATTACTACCTTTTATCCCTTTTACTGTGGAACCTGTCGCCGCCCTATGTAGCTTCCTCTGAAATTCCCCACCTATTAAATAGTGTTTTAAAAATGAGTTATTAAGGCTCTCATCTTTACTTCTGTATTTTATTACCCTCTGCGCTAAAGCAACATTCTCTCGATCAACTTGAGCCACATAGCCACACGGAGCTTCAGTAGTTATTAGGACATCACCTATTTTAGGAAAACCTCGTCGCATCACTAAATCATAGTCATTTTCTGAGACGAATTCCTGTGACGCTTGGTAATCTATATATCCCATTCTGATATTTTTGGCGGTTACCAAAAATATTCCGTTTGTGGTTTTTTTCGGGGTTTTTCCTCTATAGT
>JAMOMM010000496.1 GCA_027067085.1 Hyphomicrobiales bacterium | reverse complement strand
ATAGGAAGTTCGAGCCAGCCAAATTGTTCATCAACACCATAATGACTTTCTACCACTCGCCATTCATCGATTGATCCCGTTGGACAAACAGGAATGCAAGCCATGCAAAACTCACATTTTGCACCATCAACGACAACGTTATCATCGTTGTGAGAAATGGCTTGAACCGTGCAAGCCATTTCGCAGGAGTAACAGCGAATGCATATTTCAGGGTCAATTAAATGTTGTTTTAGTGGTGCTGACATTTTGTACAAAATTACGCTTCATGCAATTTTACATATTCAAAATCACCCGCCATGTTGTTAATGCCCACACGTGGCGGCGAAATCCAGCTGGCATATTCACCCGCTCCTGTTACAGGCACCATCAACGATTGAATAAAATCACCATCAGCTTTGGAAGGCAACCAATCAACAATACCTGCATCATAGCTGGCTTGATCGATTATTTTCCCTTGCGGATTAAACAAATGATCGACGAACACACCAATTTTTCTGTTGAAAGCTTCGTGCGGTAAAATCAGTTCAAATTTCACACCCATTTTTTCAAGAATTTTATTCCAACGACCAACACCACCTCTGGCATCTTTAACATAATCATCGCGCAACCGCATATTCACAGCGGTTAATGCTGGTACGTCGAACCTGCGCACAATGCCGTCCACAACATCACAAACGCCATAAGTTGCGTCATTTAATTTATGGTCATCATCGATGCGATTTTCCATAAACCGACCTTTAATGCCAGCATTAAAAGCATTAGCCGCATTGGTTGAAATTTCACGCCCAAACAAATCTAAAGACAATGTATAATGCAGGTTCATTTTCTTTTGGATGGTTGGTAGATCAATCACACCAAGAGCACGAATTTTCTCTATTTCGTATGGGTCTTCAATGCCAGCTTCATTCATCGCTTCACAGGTGCGTTGAATGGTGCGACCAACGCCAGTTTCACCAACAAACATATGATGAGCTTCTTCTGTCAGCATAAAACGGCACGAACGAGACAAGGGGTCAAAGCCAGATTGCGCAAGGCTTTCCAATTGCATTTTGCCATCGCGGTCGGTGAAATATGTAAACATAAAGAATGACAACCAATCAGGTGTTTCCTCATTGAATGCGCCGAGCATACGCGGAGCATCTTCAGACCCAGATGAGCGGCGCAACAAGTCATTGGCTTCTTCGCGGCCATCAGCACCAAAATATTTTTGCAACAAGTAGACCATCGCCCACAAATGGCGACCTTCCTCAACATTTACTTGAAACAAATTGCGTAGATCATAAAGCGATGGCGCGGTTTTACCCAAAAAGCGTTGTTGCTCAACTGAAGCAGGTTCGGTATCGCCTTGAATAACAATAAGACGGCGCAACATTGAGCGATATTCACCTGGCACTTCTTGCCATACGGGTTCGCCTGCATGTTCACCGCATGGGATTTTTCGATCTTCAACTTGCGGGGCGAGTAAAATACCCCAGCGATAGTCAGGCATTTTAACATAATCAAACTTTGCCCAACCCTTTGGGTCAACGCTGACAGCGGTGCGAAGATAAATCAGGCTTTGTTGAAACTGCTGCGGGATGAGGTCGTTCCACCAGCTGATATATCCAGGATGCCATTTCTCAAGTGCTTTAAGCACACGCTTATCCGATGAAAGGCCCACGTTATTTGGTATTAGAGTATCATAACTCACATTCATAATATCAGACATCGTCTTTTCCCTCTTCGTTTAAGTATTTGAAAAATCAAACACGCTTCATATCATAATCGCCGCGCTTACCCGTTCCATAACGCTGCAAAGCACCTTTTTCACCCACCGCGTTAGGCCGTTGGAATATCCAATTTTGCCACGCCGTTAACCTGCCAAAAACTCTGGTTTCCATTGTTTCTGGACCTGCAAAACGTAGGTTAGCCTCCATGCCTGTTAAAGCATCTGGTGAGAAGCTGGCGCGTTCTTCTAAGAAAATACGAATTTCATCGTGCCAATCAAATTCATCAAAGGCAAAGGTAACCAAACCTAACGCCATCGCGTCTTGGGCGTTTAGCTGTTTGTCGGTATTTGTTTTCAACGTTTCGATATTTTCAGGCGTACCCAAAAACCGCGTTTGCAATCGGGTTAGATCGTTTGACATTGGGTAGGTGCCAAAATTTGATTGAGACAACGTGATGGCTGCAATCGGGCGATTATCGCCTTCAAACTCATCTTCCATTATGTAGGAACGATCCACAGAGAACAAAAGCTCAGCCAGAGCGCCCGTGAAACATGATCCGTGTTCAACCAACGCAACCAACGACCGCGATGTCATATCAATACGTTTTAGAATACGCTTCCAGTACGCGAGCACTTCATTGGCCAGCCAATGGTGTTTATTTGCTAAAAGCAACGCCTCATGAGCGGCAAACTTTTCGGGATCACCTTGGGTTTTAAAAATTACAACACCAATTTCAGTTTCATTTAACCGAAGGTGCAAAATAGCATCATCAAGCTCGCGCGCCATGCGCAAAAGATAGGCATCACAGCCTTGCGCTTGAAAGTCTTGCATCGTTGTTGGGGGGGCTTGTTCTGGCCCTGCAATCGTAATGGTTGCGTGACGGTTCTGGCGGTCAATGGAAACCTCAACAGAGGAATAAGAAACAGAACCATCTTTAGCAAAATTGCGCTGAAGCGGGTCTAAGGAAATGCCCTTGATTTGTGTGGCATTAGTTTTTGCAGAGTGATGTACATCTGTCGCTAATTTTTTTGCTTGCTCGGCAACGCGTTGCTCAAATTTTGAATTGGGGACGATTTCATCAACCAAGTTCCACTCCAAAGCCCGTTTGCCGCGCACGCCTTCTTCCAACGAGCAAAACACATCAGCAAGATCGCGGCGCACTTTTCGTTTATCGGTAACGCGCGTTAAGCCACCTGTTCCCGGCAACACGGCAAGCAATGGCACCTCAGGCAGACCAACAGAAGATGAGCCATCATCGGTGAGCATGATGTAGTTACATGCTAAGGCAAGTTCATAACCACCGCCCGCACATGCGCCCTTAATGGCACAAATGTAGTTTTGGCCAGAATCGGCAAGAGCTGTCTCAAAAGTGTTTCTGGTTTCGTTGGTGAACTTACAAAAGTTGACTTTGTGGGCATGTGCTGCCCCGCCCAACATGCGGATATTTGCGCCTGCGCAAAACACACCTTCTTTACCAGATTTCAAGACAATGGTTTTGACTTCTGGGTGTTCAAACCTCATTCGCTGAACAACATCAGCCAGTTCAATATCAACACCTAAATCGTAAGAATTAAGCTTTAGTTGATAACCGTCAAACAACCCTGCATTCTCATCAACATCCATATACAGGCTGGCGACATCACCGTCATACTCTACCCGCCAATGATGATAATTGGACGGGTTGGTTTGAAAATCAATAATTTGTGTCATGTCAATTCCTTTTGCCCTACCCTCTGCGACGAGAGAGTGCTTTTGCGCTCGCTCAAATGATGAAAAATAAGTAATCAAAATAGCTCGTGCAAATGTACGTTCATTCCCTAAAACGAAAAATAACCCTATATGTTAATTACTTACCTGTACACCAATACTTTTCCAGCTTCATTTTTAATGCGTTATAATAACAAAACTACCAATTCGAAAATTAAGTTTATTACTTCCAAACGAAAATCATCTGAGCGTGCCATTAGAGACGTTCTGGTTTACATTGAACCAGAACGACCTACTTAAAGTATCGATCGCCTTGCGTTTCATGCAGTGTTTGCGTGACAAACAAAACATGACACGCTCTGGATCACAACCATTGGAATGGACTAAACTAAAAAAGCGCGATCAGATGACCGCGCTTTGTTATTCTTGCTTTTGTGACCGTAAACTCATTTAGCTTTACGAGTCTAGGAAACCATTTTCTTTAATCGCATTAACAACCAGACCCAAACTGTCATAAACAGAAGAATTTGCTGTATCGACACTGGTGTCGGCGCGTTCATATAGTTGCTCGCGGTTGTGTAAAATTTCCTGCAGCTCTGCCATCGCATCTGGGTTGCCTGCCATTGGGCGCTCATCACCTTGGCTGATTACGCGGGACATATGGTCCTGCGGGTCTGCCTTAATCCAAATCGTATGAAAATGGCGCAACAAGTAATCAAAAGTATCAAGATTAGAAACAATGCCACCAGCAACGGCCAAAACCATCTTTTCATTTGTTGAAACAGTATGCTCTAAGGCTTGGCGTTCGAGCTGACGATAACCTTCATTACCATACAACGCGAAAACTTCACGAACAGGAATGCCGCCAGTTTTTTCAATCTCATCATTCAACTCAACAAATGGGATATTAAGCGCATCAGAGGCCAAACCACCCAAAGTTGTCTTGCCAGCACCACGCAACCCGATCAAGGCAATGCGATTTGATTTAGACGCACTTTCAACAACAGGCTCAAGCATGGCTATAACTTGCTCACGCTGGGCTGCTGTTGCGTTATTTAGTAAATACCGCGCTTTAGCCAATTCGGTATTCCACGGGTCTTGCTCTGAAACTAACAATTCAATTTTAGTATCCAGCGCGCTTGCTACTCTAAGCAACAGACCAATAGAAATATTGCCCGCACCGCTTTCAAGTTGCGCCAAATATCGCTGAGAAACTTGGGATTTCTCTGACAATATCCGTCGCGAAATCTTCTTTCTCGCCCGCGCAGCCTTTACCCGTTCACCGACGACTTTCAGGAGCCTGTCAAAACCCTCTTGTCCTCGTTTTTTAGCGCCTTGCGCCGCACTTGGATTTGTGCCCAATGACGTGTCTTTAGTCATCCAACTATACCTTTATCTTTTCGAGTCAAATTTTTATAGTTTGCTCATAATTTCACTGTTTTTACAGTCAATATTACGCCTGCCAACAAACAAGCGTATCTGCGGGACTTTAAACTTTAACCTATGTTCTCTACCTACGAACTTAGACATCGAGTCAAAACCAACTTGGGTAAATCATACTACCAAAATCTGGGTATGTCTTCAATTTTCCAAGTCGCGTAAATACCTATTTCACAATATGGCTAGGGCATTATATTTCTATCATAAAACTTTTGATCTTTCACATCACTTTATAGTGAAACGGGCTAAACCACACGTTACAATCGCCTAATGTTAGCCATTCTCAAAAACAAATGTGTAAACTTGTGCGTTTACAGAATATGAACCTGAAAAAAAACCAACAATGCGCAAAAAGTACCGCTTCCTATTATTATTCTGGTAATTTTACGTATTATAAATTATCCGCAAACCGTATCGAGCCGCGTCTAAAAAAAACCTCAATACTAATTCCTGACAATTTGGTCAAGTTTTTTTGTGTAATAATTCACTTGCTGCACTTTAGTCATATTCACTTTGCAGCAATCGTTGTTTATGGTTCCTCAAAATCAACAAAAGGAATATCAAATGAGAATTTTATTGGCGCTTGCAGGTCTGCTGCTTTTATCTCAAACAGCTTTGGCACTCGAAGTGCAAAAAGTGACCGATGGCGTATACGCCCTTGTCGGGGAGAATGCCCAACGCTCTAAAACCAACTTAGCCAACAATGCAACCTTTGGGGTTGTGGTCACCAAAGATGGTGTTGTGCTGGTGGACCCAGGCGGCAGTTACAAAGGGGCCGCGGCAATTGATAAGGCCATTAAAACCATCACCGACAAGCCTGTAAAAATCGTTATCAACTCTGGTGGCCAAGACCATCGTTGGATTGGCAATGGCTATTGGAAAGCCAAAGGAGCCAAAATTATTGCATCCAAAGCAGCCGTTGTAGATCATAAAGACCGAGGTGATTTACAAATGACCGCACTTGATAATTTTTTAGGCAAAGAGCTTGATGGTACAGAACCTGTTTATGCCGACACGATCTTTGATACCGAGCATAAGTTCTCATTCGGCGGATTGTCGTTTGAGATTTATCACGCAGGTGCGGCCCACACGCCAGGCGATAGTTACATTTGGCTAAAGAGCAAAAATGTTATGTTTACGGGTGACATTGTTTATTTGGAGCGCATTTTAGGCGTTGGTCCACAATCCCATTCTGGCGAGTGGATCAAAACTTTTAAGGCAATGGCAGCTTTTAAACCAACTTACATTGTACCAGGCCATGGCCGTGCAGGAACGTTGGCTCAAGCCACAGCACAAACACTTGATTACCTTTTAAACCTGCGCAAACAAATGGCTGCGCACATTGAAAATGGTG
>JAMOMM010000495.1 GCA_027067085.1 Hyphomicrobiales bacterium | reverse complement strand
GGGGTGGATTTCCCATCGGATATCTTTGCTTTGGCCGCAGGTGTTTTTGCCATTGGTTTTTTATCAGTTTTTAAAGCCGATTTAGCAGATTTAGCTGATTTTTTGGTTTCCACCACCACAGGTGCAGCACTGGTTGCCTTCGTAGCATTTGCCTTTGCGGCGGCCGCAGCCTTTGCAGCCTTGGCGCGTTCGCGCTCAATTTTGCGCCACTTAGCAACGTTAGCCACATGGCCTTTATGGGTCTTTGCAAAGGCATGTCCGCCAGTGCCATCGGCTACAAAAAACAAATCATCAGTTTGTGCTGGGTTTAAAACTGCAGCAATAGCCGCCGCGCCAGGGTTGGAAATCGGTGTGGGTGGCAACCCGTCAATCTGGTAGGTATTATATGCTGTTTTCTGGGCAATATCTGCCTTACTTATTGGCCGGTCCATTTTGCCCTTACCACCAACAATGCCGTAAATAATAGTCGGATCGGTTTGTAGGCGCATTTTTTTGTTTAGGCGGTTGATAAAAACCGATGCCACATGCTCACGCTCTGATTTAATGCCCGTTTCTTTTTCCACAATCGAAGCTAAAATTAATGCCTCCATACGCGTTTTAATAGGGAGGTTTTTTTGCCGTTTGGGCCAAAGCTCATCGAGCACTTTGCTTTGGGCTTTTTGCATGCGCTTAATAAGAGCATCACGAGTGGTGCCGCGTTGAAAAATATATGTATCGGGTTTCAGGCTACCTTCGCCCGGGTTCATCGTAATCTTACCGACAAGCACTTTATTGGCTGCAATGCGTTTCAATGCATTTTGAGATGTCCAGCCCTCGGGGATTGTCACCTTATAAGCTAAGGATTTGCCAGCTTGTAAAAGCTTCAATACTTCAGCCATGGTTGCGCCAGCAGGAATTTCAAATTCACCCGCTTTTAAACTGCCACGACGAGACCGAGTGGCAAGCGTTGCCACCATAAAAATACTTGAGTTAGAAATAACACCCTGATCGGCCAAAAGTTGAGAGATTGCTTCGGTGCCCATGCCACGTTTTATGGTGACGATTTTTGTGGTATTTGCAGGTCCGCGCGCGTTAAGCATGGTTTGGCCATAGACAAAAACGCCGATGGCTCCAACCAAGGCCAATAAGCCCATTAGAAACAGGGAACGTATCACACGTCCAAATGCACCCCTTTTTTTCGGGCGACTTTCTCGATCTGATTCTCTTGACACCGCTTTGTAGTCCCTAAATTCTGCCGTTTAGGCGTTAAACCGACGCATAACGATAGATGCGTTGGTTCCACCAAAACCAAAAGAATTAGACAAAACTGTGTTTACGGTCTTTTCTTTTGCTTTAAGCGGGACAAGGTCAACGTCTGTTTCAAACGATGGATTGTGCAAATTAAGGGTAGGCGGCACCACATTGTCGCGAATAGCAAGGACACCAAAAATAGCCTCAACAGCGCCTGCTGCACCAAGTAAATGGCCGATGGCAGATTTGGTTGATGACATGGAAACGCCTTTTCCTTTGCCTTCCATTACCCGTTCAAGCGCGCGCAATTCAATTTCATCACCGAGTGGTGTTGAGGTGCCGTGCGCGTTGACATAATCAAGGTCGCCGGCATTGATGCCCGCGCGATTAAGCGCTGTTTTCATGCACCGATAAGCGCCATCGCCATCCGATGCAGGGGCCGTGATGTGGTGAGCATCGCCAGACATGCCATAGCCCACAACTTCGGCATAAATTTTAGCGCCGCGCGCTTTTGCATGCTCAAGTTCTTCAAGCACCAAAATACCAGAACCTTCACCCATTACAAAACCATCACGGTCTTTATCATAAGGGCGTGAACCTGCTGTTGGGTCATCATTAAAGTTCGTGGATAGCGCCCGTGTTGCCAAAAATCCAGCAAACCCGATGGGGCAAATGGTGGCTTCTGCACCACCTGCAATCATGACATCAGCATCGCCCAACATCACCATGCGTGCGGCATCACCAATGGCGTGTGAACCTGTTGAACAAGCAGTGACAACGGCGTGATTTGGCCCTTTATAGCCGTATTTAATTGAAACCATGCCCGAAACAAGATTGATTAGGCTACCGGGGATAAAGAACGGACTAACGCGGCGCGGACCTTTTTCAGCTAATAATAACGACGTTTTTTCAATAGAAGGCAAACCGCCAATACCAGATCCGATGAGAACACCTGTATTCCAACGATCTTCATCAGTTTGAGGTTCCCAACCAGAATCAGCAACGGCTTGCGCTGCAGCCGATAAGCCTAGGGTAATAAAGTCATCAATTCGGCGGCGCTCTTTAGCAGGAACATATTTATCAGGATTAAATGTGCCGTCGGTTCCATCACCATAAGGAACTTCGCAAGCGATTTTACATTTGTAATCTTCAGTATCAAACTTCGTCAGTTTAACGGCGCCAGATTTGCCATCAAGCAACCGGCTCCAAGTTGTTTCCACATCACCTGCCAGCGGTGACACCATACCAATGCCCGTAACAACAACTCTACGCATTTTTTAATCCCGTCTAATTTGAAATAATACTTTAGATATAAGCCAGAAAACCATCTGGTCAAATATAAACGGGCGATTGAGACAGTGCCCAATCGCCCGAAATTTTTTATTTACGTGCAAAGACTTGCATGCAAATTGCCTTAATTAGGCAGAAGCTTTGTCGATGAATGAAACAGCATCGCCAACAGTTTGAATTGTTTCAGCTGCATCATCAGGAATTTCGATACCGAATTCTTCTTCAAAAGCCATAACAAGTTCAACTGTATCAAGGCTGTCAGCGCCAAGATCATCAATGAAACTTGCTTCAGGTTTTACTTTGTCAGCTTCAGCACCAAGATGTTCAATAACAATCTTTTGTACCCGCTCTGTTGTGTCGCTCATAGTATCTTCCTCTTTATAGTAACGCTGATTTATGGATGCTATCCAAATCAACAGTAAAAACTGCAAAAACTTCTATAATTCGCCTGATAAACCAGCGAAGCCAGAATCATCAAAAAAACCAAAAACATAAGTTCGCGGCTTACTAACACACAATTTGCTGCGATCAAAGTATTCTCTTTAACTTGTGAATATGACGTTTTTAATTTGGAGACTAGCAGCGAAGTTTTCAAGTATATGCCGAATTTTAACGAAATGACAGCATCTTGACTTGACCAAAGTGGCAAGGTCTTGTTTGGATAGCACTATGAGCGAAGTTTTATTTTACCATCTTGAACACCAAAAGTTAGAGCAGGTTCTACCGCTTTTACTGGATAAAACCTTGCAGCGCGGGTGGCGCGCGGTGGTGCAAACAGATAATGAGGAAAACGTCTCTTCTTTATCCAGCCAAATTTGGACGTGGCGCGAAGATGCGTTTTTAGCCCACGGCTCGCAAGTCACTGGAAACGGTGAACATCAGCCAATTTGGCTGTGTAGTGATGATGAAACCCCAAACAAAGCCCATGTGCGATTTTGTGTGAATGGCACAACGGCGGCATCTCCGCAAAGCTTTGAGCGCACAATTTATATATTTGATGGTAATGATGAAGGCGCTGTTCTCCATGCCCGTGAGCAGTGGAAAAAATTAAAAGACACAGACCTTGAAATTACTTACTGGCGCCAAGATGGAAATGGTCGTTGGGAAAAGAAAGCATAAAATGACAGACAAGACAGATAGTACAGATGATTTTGCTTTACGACGGCAAGCTGGCAAACAAAATGCAGGTCGCTTTCAAGAAAAAAGCGAAAGCAGTGGAAAACCGCTCGATTGGTTTGAAGATTTGTATGATGCCGCACAAGGCGATGTTGCCAAAGTGCCATGGGCAGGAAATCCTCATAAAGCTTTAGTTGAGTGGTTATCGCAAAACCCTCAACCAAAGGGTTTAATGGCGTTGGATGTGGGGTGCGGTCTTGGTGATAATGCGCTGGCTTTGCATGAGGCAGGGTATAAAACAACCGCGTTTGATGTATCAAACACGGCGGTAGAATGGGCCAAGAAGCGCCATAAAAATGATGAAATTGCTTTTCAGCAAGCAGATTTATTTAATCCACCTTCTGAATGGATTGAGGGTTTTGACTTTGTTCATGAGACTTATACGATCCAAGCTTTAAAAGGAGAGTTGCGTGCTGCGGCATTTGAAAAAGTGGCTCAATTGGTCAAGCCAGGTGGCTCATTGTTGGTGATTTGCCGATCAATTGCCGATGGCGTAGCCCCTTCTGGTCCTCCATGGCCAATTTCACCTACAGAAGTTTCAGCTTTTGATGCGTATTTATCTGTAGAAAGTTTTGAGGAAATAGAAGCCGTTGGTGAACGCACAATTCCTCATTTCCGTATTTTATATAAAAAGAAGATTTAAAAATGACGACAGAAAAGCTTGCCTATAAGCTCATTACGGGGCCAGACGATCACGCCTTTTGCCAACGTATCTCTGACACATTAGCCGATGGTTATGAGCTTTATGGCTCACCAGCAATAACCTGCAATGATGGTGTTAACATTGTTGCTCAAGCGGTGGTTTTAAAGAAATAAAAGCGACTGAACACTAAGCGTTTCATGTTTTGTTTGAAACGCAAGTGTAAGATAATATTCAATATTATCAATGTCTTAAATGGGAAGTTCTGGTTCAGTGTAAATCAGACTGACTCTAGTTGCTTAGAGCCAGGACAAATTGAACCCCAAGTTTATCGGCAGTACGCCAAGCTACACGGCACGGTGTTTGTCGCCCCGGATCGCTGTCGCGCATAAGAAAGAACTCGTTAGGAATGACTGCGGTGTTGGGTAGTGCCAACATAACACCGCCGTTTGATTCATTGCGAATTTTACAGGCGTATGATGATCGCATGTGTCCTGGCAAAATAATGACGCCACCTTTTAAGGTGCGTTTTCTTCGTTCTGTTCGGTCTTCTTCATTGCCAGTTTGAGCAACAGGAGGCATCGAAACAGGTGCGCCAGCGACAGGTGGAACAGGCACGTCAGCGCCCGTTTGAGGAGCTATGCCCGCAGTTTGCGCTGCTAAAGGGGGGTGTCCCGATAAACTAGCTTGTCCTGCCAAATTGCCCTGATTGACAACAGCCTGATTAGCGACAGGTTGCACGATGCCAACTTGTGGAGAAATTAACGGGGCCGTTGGTGGTGTTGCAACTGGAATGCTAACTGGTGGCACCATTTGCGCTGCAAGTGCTGCTTGTTGTTGAGCTAAAACATGAGGCGGCTGAACGGCTGCAGTTTGTTCAGTCTGCCCCGTTTCTGGCGTTGCTGCCAGAGGTGCAGTAGTCAGAGGTGCCGTAGGTTGTGCTAACGCTGGCTGACTTGACGTTTGCGGTGGCTGCGCTGGCGCAGGGGCCGTTTGAATTTGAGGTTGCACCTGTGGAGTTGGGGGTGTTGCTACCATTGGCGCATCAACTGGAGGGCAGGGTGCTGGATGGGGAACCGCTGGTGGGTTCAATTCTGGCGAGCATATGGTTGCTGGATTGCATGTTCCCAATTGCCCCACTTGTTGTTGAACCTGTCGTTGAGCCTGTTGTTGGGCTAATTGTTGCGCCTGCTGCTGAGCTAACAATTGTTGCTGAGCTAATGCTTGTTGCTGTGCAAGAATTTGTTGTTGGGCCAAAGCTTGCTGTTGGACTAGAGCTTGCTGTTGTGCAGCCTGTTGCTGGGCTTGCCGTTGAGCAATGCTTTGTTGCTGAGTTGCTAAATTAGGATTGTTTGGTGCCGTAGCGGGCACTCTATTTGCGTCAGGTGCAGGACTTGTTGCCAGTTGAACCTTTTGCGGATCGCAGTTTTTACGTAATGCTTTGCCTGATACACCAAGCGGTGGCGGCGTTGCCAAAACAGCTTTTTGATTGGCAGCTTGGCTTGGCATTTTGATTGGCATTTTGCCATCATTGTGACGACCACGGCTAATTTGCCCATTGTCAGGGCGCGCGAAAGCGGGACGCTGTTGCGTTCGTTTTGAAGGAGCACTTCCTTGCCCAAATAGTGGCGTTTCTTCAGTCATTTTTTTTCTTTTAAACTAGCACTGCCCACAGAATATTATTCTAAATCAAAAAAAGATAATATCTGGTAAATTGAATGCATTTTTTTTTACAACAATGCTGGGCGGTTTAACGCAGTAAACGAATCCATCGAGTGACATCTAAAAGGCTGGTCAAAGCAGCGGCAACATAAGTAAATGCGGCTGCTTTTAAAACTTCGTGGGCATTAGGTAAGTCTTTGTTATTTAAATATTTTCCTGACTTCAG
>JAMOMM010000494.1 GCA_027067085.1 Hyphomicrobiales bacterium | reverse complement strand
TGGGGGCAACTTTGGGGGGGGGCAACTTTGGGGCACCCCTTGGTCATAAACATGAATAGATCATTCAACTTTGCAAAACGAGCATAGGTTACCGCAAATTATAAGGACATCGCACCACCCTCAGCTCAAATCAAAGTTTGATTAGATGTTGGTAAAAGTGGGCCTTTTAAGCCGTGTTTACTCGCATGGATGTTCGATTGGCAGCCAGAAATTTTGGCTGGGGCCCACCCGTTGCCCAGTCTAATAACTCGACGGTGTGAACGACTGGTATGTCCGTTCCTCCAGCAATTTGAATCATACAACCAATATTGCCAGCGGCAATAACCTCTGGTGTAACTGATTTGATATTATTAATTTCTCGCTCTCGCAACTGAGCGGCAAGTTTTGGTTGCAATAAATTATATGTGCCTGCAGATTTCAGCAAATATAGCGGAAGTGTCGTCCTTTTTTAACAAAATAGACTAGAGCGTTTCATGTTTTGTTTGAATCACAAACACTGCATGAAACGCAAAATTATCAATGCCTTAAGCTGGTCGCTCTGGTTCAATTTAAACCAGACCGACTCTAGTCAGGCCGCGGCATCGCAATCATCGACATGCACTTATCTTTCTCTCAAGGCATAAACTAATTTTAAGGCTAATTTCCATATGCAACGGCAGGTAACCATGTTGTTAGTTGAGGGAAGTAAAACACAATGGCCAACCCGAGAATTTGTAACAAAACAAATGGAATCACACCCTTGTAAATGTGAGCCAGAGTGATTGACGGTGGGCAACAGCCTTTTAAGTAAAACAAGGCAAAACCAACAGGTGGCGTGAGGAAGGATGTTTGTAATGTCACGGCAACTAATATGGCGAACCACACGATGGAAGGGTTATCAACAATTCCATAGCCTTCAACTGGAATATTCAGGCTCAATACAACAGGCAACATAAGCGGCATAATAATCAAAGTGATTTCGATCCAATCCAGCAAGAAACCCAAAAGGAAAATGATGAACAAGATAAAGCCAATAACCATATATGGGTTTTCAAACGATCCTAAAACCATGTTTTCAATGATTTCATCACCGCCAAAACGTCTAAGAATAAAGGCAAAGAAATTTGCGGCAATGAAGATACCAACAATATAGCCAGACGTATTCAACGTCTGACGCATGACCACTTTAAACACTTTCATATTCAAATTACGCGCTGCCAACGCCAGTAAAGTCGCGCCTAAGGCACCAATACCTGATGCCTCAGTTGGCGTTGCTAAACCAAAGAATATTGAGCCAAGAACCAATAAGATCAAACCAATTGGCGGCACCACAGAAATGGCGACGTCACCAAGAACTTTTAAAGTGGCTGGTTTGCGATCCTTGGGTACAGGCATTGAGTCTGGAGAAATCAAACCATAAATAATGATAAATAATATGTAGAGCACCCCAAGCAACAGCCCTGGGAAAAGTGCACCCATAAACAAATCACCTAAGCTGATGGCCAGTTGATCTGACATGATGACAAGCATGATTGATGGTGGAATGAGAATGCCAAGCGTGCCTGATGCCGCAATGGTTCCCGTGGCCATCGGCTTGCTATAATTTTGGTCCATCATTGTTGGAACCGCCATAACGCCTAAAAGAACCACAGAGGCACCGATCACTCCCGTTGAAGCTGCCAGAATAATACCAATCAGCATAACGGTTAGGGCAAGGCCGCCCTTTAAAGCCCCAAACAAAATCTGCATGGATTTCATCATCTTTTGCGCCACACCAGATTGATCCAGCATCAAGCCCATAAAGATGAACATCGGCAGTGCAACCAAAACTGGATTTTTAATAATCCCACCGAAAAACCGCCCACCATTTGCAGAAAGCTTAACGTAGTTAAGTCTGGTACTGTCAAATTCGATAAATTTATTTATCAAACTATCGCTCGGATCAAGGATCACCTCGCCGACCATGGCAAATATCAGACTGACACCAACCAGTGCATAAACCACTGGTATACCGCGAAACAACATTATAATAAACACAACAAACATCGCTAGAACCATCCATTGGTTCAAGTTCATCACGGCACCGAGCAGGGATAAAAATTCCATTACATTAAGCTTTCGAAGTCTTGTTGCGTTTCAGCAAATAAATTGCGACGGCAAGAACAATGATGGTGGCAAGGCCATACCAGATAGTGTCTTGCAAAAGAGGTTCGCGCGAGATGCGTCGAGGATGTAATTCGGGATTAGAAATCCGCGTAATCCACCACAAAATATAATAAATAGCGCGCTCGGCTACAAACCAGACTGTTGGCAATGCCGCGAGAAAAATTTTCCAGAGCGCAGGTTTTGTAAATTTCGCAAGATTTCTATAAAGTACGGCAAACGCTGCGATAACGGCTGCCCCGAACAACAATGGCAATGCCATTTTCAGCATATACAAGCCGTGTAAACCATTGGGGCTATCGGACCCTTCGCTGGCACGCCAAGAGGCATAGGCATAGTGAAAAAGAATGTCGCTCATCATGACTAAAAATGGTAAGAGCAGCCAACCGAGGGCAAACACTTCGATACGGGCTTTTTTCTCTGGCGAAAATTTTGCGTGAAAAATATCAACGCGCACATGGCTATCGGTGGTAATTGCGTACCCAAACGCAGACATCATAGCCAGACCATAAATCCACCACTGCGCATCATCTAGCCATGCTTGGTTTAAACCAGCCTTGCGGATAAAAACTTGGGTGACAATCGCAATCATCAAAATAGGAAAGAGCCATGCAGCAACATTTCCGATATTAATCATCAAGCGGTCACCCCATAAATGTTCGCTACGATCGCGTTCGCCTGGGTCGGCAATGTCAGCCACCAGATCAATTGTTTCTGTAGAATTATCAGCCATGATTACCCCTCCCAAAGCAAAAAAGCAGCGGCGGCCAACACTATGGCCACAGCAAAAGAGTAGCGGTGGCCAGCGCTATGGCCACCGCAATTATTGTCTGTAAAACTTAGCGTTTTAGGTAGATATTTTTAGACCAGATTGCATAGCCTTTGCGATACTCTGAAAGGTCGGCCCAGACTTTTTGGAAGAATGGATCGTCTTTTGAAAGTTCGACAACAACTTCATCCCAAGCACCTTTAAATGCGGCAAGCATTTCAGGACTCCACTGCTTGATTTTAACACCGTTTTCTTTGGTGTTTTTAACCATTGCAGCATAGTTGGTTGCTTCGCCTTCAGCCAAATTTGTTGTCATATTTGCAAGACAGGCAACTTCAATTTGCTTTTTGGCAATAGGAGACATTTTATCATAAACATCTTTATTGATTAGCAATTCAAACAACGTTGAAGGCTGATGCCATCCAGGAAAATAGTTGTATTTTGCAATTTTATGGAAGCCCAAACGCGCATCAATACGAGGCATTGAGAACTCTGTTGCATCAATGGCACCGCGCTCAAGTGCTGGGAAAATATCTGATGCACCGAGTAGCGAAGTTGAAACACCCAGTTTTTGCATGGCTTTAGCACCAAGGCCAAAGAAACGCATGTTCAAACCTTTAAGGTCAGCTACAGAATTGATTTCTTTTTTAAACCAACCTGACGTTTCTGGCGCAATGATACCACAAGGGAACATTTTTACATTGTACCCGTTTTTGTCATACATTTCTTGCCAAAGCTTGGCACCATTACCATAGAGAATCCAACCAAGGAATTCACCAGCTTCTGGGCCAAATGGAACCGCCGCAAACAGTGAAGCTGCACCGATCTTACCTTGCCAATAACCTGATGTCGCAAATGAGGAATCCACAGCACCACTCGAAACAGCATCAAGCGCTTCAAGTGTTGGCACCAATTTGTTTGGGTCAAAATGTTTAAACTTAACATCGGTAGAAATACTGTTTATTTTTGCAACAAAATCAGTTGCTGCAGTACCCAGAATTGGCAAGTTTTTACCAAATGCTGATGTCATATCCAGTTTTGTTTCGGCAGAAGCTGCGGTGCTCATCATCGCAACAGCTGCTACAGCTGATAGTATTTTCGTTTTCATGGTTTCCTCCCAAGGAAATTTTGGCACTTGGCCAGTGAGTTTGGCAATGGTTTTTGCCGGTGGATTACTGATTATTTAGCCCTCAAAATTTGTTAATTGAACCAAGCTGAACGTCTAAAAATCAACGTCAATTGCAACACCTTTTTTGATGGCGAGATCAACTGCTGCCGAGGCCACTGCAAGGTCTTGCAGACCTACACCAGTGCCATCAAATAAAGTAATTTCATCATCAAAACTTCGCCCTACATGTTTAGCGGTAATCACAGAACCAAGTTCTATGATGTCACTCTCTTTGAGAGAACCATCGCCAACTGCATGCTGACATTCACCAATAGTGATGGATTGGGCAATCTCATCTGTAAATACAGTGGCGCGTGCAACCAGTGCAGATTCAACTTCTTGTTTGCCTTTTGTATCGGTTCCCATGCAAGCGATGTGGGTGCCGCCTGTTACATGGGCATCTAACAAAATAGGATCAAAACTTGAGGTGATGGTGATGATTACATCTGCGTGCTCGCCCAATTGCTCAAGCCCAACGGCTTCAAAAGGCAAACCAATTTCATGCGCAATTTTTTCAAGCTTATGGAGGTTTTCGGGGTTGTGGTTCCAGCCGATAACCTTTTCAAAATTGCATTGCTCGGCGGCAGCGCGCATTTGAAATGCAGATTGATGGCCCGCACCAATCATTCCCAAAACCTTAGCCCCTTTTGGCGCTAGATATTTGATAGAGACAGCTGAAGCAGCGGCCGTACGCAATGCCGTTAACAGGTTTCCGCCTACCAAAGCTTTGACTTTGCCAGTATCAGGGTCAAACAAGATTACAGTTGATTGATGATTGGTCAGGCCTTTGGCCATGTTCCCCGGCCAATAGCCGCCAGACTTTAATCCAAGCGCTAGACCAGCTTTATCAAAGCCTGACTTAAACCCGTAAAGGGCATCGGCATATCCGATAGACTCACGGATTACAGGAAAATTATAGGCATCCTTTTGCGCCATTGCAGCAAACACACTTTCAACCGCATCAAAAGATGCTTTGCGGTCAATTAAATCAGCGATTTCCTTTTCTGGAACAATAATCATTTTAAATCCTGTTGTAATAATCGGGGAAGGTTTAGCCTTACCCATAGTGTTTTAGAGAAAATTAGTATGCTTTACCGCGCGCAGAAACTGGCCAAAGTGTTTCAACTTTTCCATTGCGCACACCGACATACCAGTCATGCACGTTGCAGGTTGGATCACAGTGACCTGGCACCAATTTGAGCTTATCGTTGACCTTCAACACACCATCTGGATCACCAACCACACCGTGCTCGTCAGAACATTTGAGATATTCAACTTTGTCATTGCGGCCAAACACAGTAGGCAAACCAGAGTCTACCGATTGGGCTTTTAAACCCGCATCAACGATTGCTTTATCAGCTTTTGAATGGCTCATAACTGATGTTAAAATAAAGAGAGAGTTTTCCCATTCACCTTGATCGATGCGGTTGCCATTTTTATCCAAAATGCGACCATAATCAGCATCCATAAAGGCATAAGACCCGCATTGTAGTTCGTTGAAAACGCCCGAATTGCCTTCAAAATAATAAGATCCTGTGCCGCCGCCGCCGACGATATCGCACTCTAAACCCTGCGATGTAAGTGCTGTCATAGCGCTTTCGACCATTTCAACGGCAATATCAATTTTTTCTTTGCGGTCGAGATAAAGGTCCATGTGTTGCATCGCGCCTTGATAGGCTTGAATGCCAGCAAATTTTAAACCGTCTGCGGCATCAATCAGCTTTGCAATATTGACGACTTCTTGCGATGAGGTAACGCCACAACGACCAGCGCCACAATCAATTTCAACAAGGCATTCAAGTTGGGTGCCATGTTTTTGAGCCGCCGCCGCTAGATCTGCGACATTTTCAGGATCATCAACGCAAACCAAAATACGAGCGCCAAGTTTTGGCATCCGCGCTAGACGGTCAATTTTGGCAGGGTCACGAACTTGATTAGACACCATGACATCTTTGATACCACCACGAACAAAAACTTCAGCTTCTGAAACTTTTTGACAACAAACACCAACTGAATCGCCCAGTTTTTCTTGTAGCTTAGCCACATCAACAGATTTATGCATTTTGCCGTGAGCGCGATGACGAACACCCATTTCTTTAGCATGATCACCCATTTTTTTGACATTACGTTCCAGTGCATCCAGATCAA
>JAMOMM010000493.1 GCA_027067085.1 Hyphomicrobiales bacterium | reverse complement strand
GCGATGGTGTAGGCAACAAACATTGTCATGGTGAACGTACTGGGTGCTTGGCCGGTGATGGTGCTCCAGGCAATTTCGGCCATTTGACGGGTCGGTGTCCATTCTGAAATTTTATTAATCATTGTTGGCATAATAATTGGCGGAATCCACAAGCCTCCCAAGAAAGCCAAGGGCAGAAAAATCAAATTAGCAAGGGCTGGAGCAGCGCGCCCTGATGCGGCAAAGCCGAGGGCTAAACCCATCAATGATGCAGGAATAGCGACCAAAACACACGCACCAAGCAGGCCTACGATCATTTGCGCCGTTAGTGTGGTTTTAGCCAGCACAGTGGAAACCGCCAACACGAGGCCAACAGCAACCATGGCAAAGGTAATTGATGTTACCACTTGGGCGATGCCGTTTGGCTTTGAACTATTGGGCAAGGTTTTTAACCAACTATCAAAGGGGCTTTCACGGTCTTGCGCAATGCCGATGCCGAATTGGTAAAAGGTAATCCCAACAACAGCATACACACAAAACGAGGCAATTGCCATTTGTGAGGCAATGCCAGCTGGTGGCAATGAAGAGCCAAAAAAGGCGTACAGCATGGCGGGAAACAAAATTGTTGGTGCCCAAAATGCGGGGGTTCTTAGCAGTTTAATAAATTGAAATTTAATATGAGTGATGGTGGTTTTCATTGGAACTCTTTCTCGAAAATAGATGGCTTTAAGCTTGAGCGGCGCGATAAACATCAAGTGCTTCATCAAGTCCGATTGGTGTGATGGTTAGTTCGCTAAACTGTTCATCATTGGTGATGATTTGTCTGATGTGTTCATCTGAATCATCGGCAACAAGAGACCAATAACGGCCTTCATTTTGGAAACTTTGCGTAATAACGCGTCCAGGGTTTTGCACTTTTAATCTAATTTTTGACAAACCCACAGCTGCTTTAATGTCTGCAATTGCGCCTGAGAGAACGGTTTTTCCTTCATCAATCATGGTGATGTGATCGGCAATGCCTTCAATCTCTGGCCAATAGTGGGATGTAAGAATCATACTGCCGCCGTTCTTAATGTATTGCTTGGCAATGATTTGAAAATCTAGTTGGCTTTTGGCATCCAGCCCTGTTGTGGGTTCGTCCAAAATGACTAAATCAGGGTTTCCAGCAAAACACAGTGCCAAGGCAACGCGGCGTTTTTCTCCACCTGAAAACCCTTGGATACGCCTATCAATGATTTTTTCTAAGTCAAACGTTTCAATCAAATAGTTTATGGAATGTGGTTCGGTGAAGTGTGCTGTTGCCAGCTTTATCAATTCACGCGGTGAAACTTGATCTGGAAAGTCAGCCGATTGAGGCGTGACACCGACCTTTTGCATGGCTTGAGGCGAGCCTGCGGAGTAGCCGAAAAGCTCAGCGGTGCCTGATGTTGGTCTGCGCAATCCTTGTAGGATACGAAGTGCTGTTGATTTTCCAGCTCCATTTGGCCCCAACAAAGCAACAGCCTGACCACGTTTTACTTCCATTGTCAGATCACTTAACGCCGTTACTTTTCCAAACCTTTTTGTAACACCAATTATTTTTGCGACTGTTTCCATGTGCATTTCCTCATTAAGTTTTGATATTTGAAACTTGTGAAATGAACATAAGACAGCTAAAAAACAACTCAATCATCAATACGTAAAATGCACTAGAGGTTCGTGAAACGCATATGAATAACAACGGGTTACCACTCACGCTTCGTAAATTACAGCCGATTCTAGATCACTCTCGGCTTATTGTTTCGTATTTCCTTGTGGTTGCGGTGTGTATAATTGTTGGCCCTTTTTCAACCTATGAAAACCTTTCACTTTTAGAGAGAATCCCCTATTGGGCTGGAATCATTTTATTTTGTTATGCGATTGCACTCATTGTTTTAACCTTGAGCAAAAAGTTCAATTTGGACAAAACCCCAGCTAGCTTTTTAAGTCACCTTCTCCACAGTCTGGTTATCGCCAGTTTTATTGCGGTTTTTGTTTATGGCGTTAATTTCTGGGTTTTTGGTAACATTGAAGCATTGCCAAATATATTCAGCTACCTTGGTTTAACCATCCCGATCTCTCTTGTCGTCTCGTCGGTGATTTACATGTTAATCCCTAAAGTGCCCTCAAATAGTGAGAAAAACCAAGCCGTGTTTTTGAAGCGGCTACCTGTTCATCTCGGCAAAGAGCTTTATTCAATTTCGGTTAGTGACCATTATGTTGAGGCAACAACGTCCAAAGGCACTCATATGGTTTTGATGCGGTTTAGCGATGCTTTAAATGAAGTTGCCGCGATCAACGGCATTCAATTACACCGTTCACATTGGATCGCACTAAACAGTGTTGCAAACGTTGATAAGCGCGATGGCAAGCTGATTGTAAAATTGAAAAATGGGCAAAAATATCCTGTCAGCCGCAGCAGACTGCAAGCGGCCAAAAAAGCGCTAAATGTTTAAAGTAATTGTTGGGTTAGTTTGAAGTATTAACAGACTTAACCAGAGCTCCATTTGGCGCTTGGCGACGGGTTTGGTTAAAACGAGAGCGCTGCGGGGGGTAACGTTGCAACCAATCCTCGGCAAGCCGCTGACCTTGTCCCGCTATTTTTTCACTGGCTTTATTATACAATTCGTCAAGCCGGTCATAAATATTGGGATGCAAAGCTTCATTCGTATTTTTGGTGGCGACAATATACATCATCAAGGCAAGAGCTTTGCGTTTTTTGACATATTTGCCTTTCCAATAAAGGTCACCAAGCAATGCTAATGCCTGAGGATAATTTTTACGGGCCGCCAAGTTGATCCAACGAAGACCGAGAGATGGGTTTTTCTTAATGCCCTGCCCGCCAAGATACATGCGGCCAATGCCAAACTGTGCGGCTGGATGACCACGATTAGCAGCTTTTTTGTAAAGTCTCATGGCACGTGCATAATCGCGTTTGACACCAATAGATTTAATGCCAGTGCGATAACCATCAGCAACCCGAACCAGAGAATCAAGTGTAATCATGAAAATGCGTGGGCGAACCCCAGCATCATCATATTCAAGGGCTACTTGACGATAAAATTTAAACGCTTTGCCACGATTGCTGGGTACGCCCAAACCTAAACGATGGATGTGTCCTAAGTACCAACCAGCAATAAAGTTGCCTTTTTTCAACGCACGGTGAAGGTGTTTGCGGGCCTTTTTAAACTTTCGGTTCCGATATGCAATTTTTGCTTTTTGCATATCGTTTTTCCAAACGGAAATATCGCCCAAGTTTGGGAGTTTAAACCTAGATTTGGGAGGACTTAGAGTAGAAAACCCTAACCCTTCGGCTTTTAATTGAGAACTATTGCTTAGTAAAACACTTGAAAAAGCAATCATGGCCATCAACAACACGCGCAAATATGCCGACGGACTTGCCATCGGTTGTTTTGCTTTATCGGTTGCTATCAAAAACACTTTAGTTCTTTTCTCTCATTTGTTATTTTCTGTACTAATACGTACCCAAACCAACTTAAATCACACATCAACCAGTTAACTCACGCCACAAATTTTTGTGGTTTGTGGCATCACTGCTTCGTTAGTTGCCTATCTAAAAATTGATCTTGGTTCGCACTTTGCTCATTCAGTAGCCTTGTGACCGAGAACATTGTGGCCCCAACGTTGTGAATGATCCAAAAATTCAATACAGACAAAATATTTAGGCTTTGAGGCAAGAAAAAGAATGATAAGTAGAAACTACGTGAAGTGATGCAGAAAAAGCGCAGGTGTTACCAATTTGCAACATTTTTACGGTGTTTTAGCGGTGTACATTGATTGAAACCCCGTTATACCTAGCAACCTAGGGTAAACTTTAACACCATAACGAGTTGACACATGACAGACACAACCTTTTCCGCTCCAAGCCAACCTTCAGGTGGCGAAACAATAACCATCACCTATGAAGAGAAACCGGGACTAGGTTGGTTATCGATCAAAAATTGGCTTCTTTCGATTCTAACTCTTGGCATTTATCGGTTTTGGGCAAAAACTGATGTTCGCAAACATGTTTGGTCAAGCGTTCACGTCAATGGCGAACCTTTAGAGTATACTGGCCGCGGGATAGAGCTGTTCCTAGGTGCTGTGGTTATTTTCTTTATCGTATTTTTACCGTTTGCCGTGTTGGTCAATGGATTGCAATTAGCAGGTTATCCAATGGCTGCTTTGAGTTTTCAGTTTCTTTTGATGTTTGTCTTTTTAGCTTTGTACGGCATGGCTGTGTATCGGGCACGGCGGTATCGTTTATCTCGCACAGTATGGCGCGGCATTCGCGGCGGACTGACAGGCTCATCTTTCAAATACTCAATGCTTTATTTTGGCACGATTTTGCTCTCTGGCGTAACGATGGGGTGGTCTAACCCTGCGATGAATTTAGAACTACAAGAACGTATTACCCGCGAGATGAAATTTGGCGACGCTCCTTTTGAGTTTAGGGGACGTGCTGGCCCGCTTTATGCGCGCTACGCTGCGTGTTGGTTTGGATCTATTGTGGCCTATATTATTATTGCAATAATTGGCGTGTCCGTATTTTTCGCTTTGGGCGGCACAGAGGGATTTCAAGAATTTTTCAAAAGTTTTGATAAAAAAATGAATGATGCTGACCCGACAGCTGTCATAGCCTTCATACTGACTATCTTTGTTGTTATCGGGGTATTTTCTGCTATTTTTGGCGTAATTTGGAGTTTTTATAAAGCTCGTGAAATGGTTCTATTTGCCCAGTATACTAGCTTTGACAATGCCCACTTTCGTTTAAACGCAACGGGTTGGAGCCTTGTTGGTCTTTGGTTTGGTAACTTATTATTGGTAATTTTCACCTTGGGTATTGCAGCACCGTTCACCGTTCAACGAATGGTTAAATATTTTGTTGATCGGCTCGAAGTTGTCGGTTGGGTTAATGTTGGACAAATTATGCAATCTCAACAAGCGCTAGAATCACGCGGCGAAGGATTGATGGATGCCTTCGATATTGATGGAATCTAACAATGGCTTCTAGTGTTCAATACTTTGATGGCAAGTCAGCCTCAATTCATGATGTCAGAATCGAAATGGCCCATGATGGTATCAAAATAGTCGGTAGTAATATCCAAAGTACTGTTTGGCCGTATCGTGATTTAGATGCGGTAGAGACCCCTCACGCCAATCGGCCCATGCGTTTATTGAACGTGAAGGTTCATGGGGCAAGGTTGATTATTCAATCTGAACAACACAAAAATCGGATTTTGGAGTTGGCCCCTCACCTGTCTGGTGGGTTGAATCTAAAACGCTCTGGAAAATTCATCGCATGGACGGCTGCAATCTTGGTCGGTGTATTCATACTGTTTTATAGCATATTGAGCCTTGCCCCACAGACAATAGCTAAAATAATGCCAGATACTTGGCGCGAGAACATGGGCCGCCAAACAGAACAGAGTTTAGTCAAAAATGCTCGGCAATGCACCAACCCTGCGGGCCAAAAAGCTTTATTGAAACTTGCAGGCAAAGTGGCTGCTGGTAGTGATAACCCGCCAGATTTCTCGGTTCGTGTTTATAACATGAAACTCATGAACGCATTTGCAGTTCCAGGTGGCCGAATGGTTTTAACCCGTGGGTTGCTTAAAGCGGCTGACACGCCAGATGAAATTGCGGGGGTTTTTGCCCACGAGCTTGGCCATGTGTTTCATCGCCATTCTGAGGTGGCTTTAGTCCGCATCCTTGGTTTGCAATTACTAATCGGCATGTTCACTGGTGGCGGTGATGGCCAAACCATCGGCGAAGTTGCAGGGCTGGCTACTATTTTGAGCTATTCACGTGATGCTGAACGCCAAGCTGACCTGTTCGCACAAACGACAATGGAAAAAGCAAAAATTGATCCTGCTGGTTTGATTGCATTTTTTGGCCGTGTCAAAAAGCTTGAAGAAAAGGCCAAATCAAAATCTGGCACGTTGTCTAAAGTAATGTCGTTACTGTCTACGCACCCGGGCACGCAAGACCGCATCAAAAAACTCAAAGCGCTTCCAAAAGGCCAAGCCGTTGAGATTTTAACGCCGTTAGAATGGAAAGCACTTAAAAACATTTGCGATGAAACAAGCAAGCCGACGGATACTTAATCGGTAAATCCACTCGGCTTTGCTTTTAGTTATCGGGCTAGGTTTTACTGGCTAGGTTTTATGAGCCGAGCTTGTTTTGTGCAACTTTAATGCGCCACGCGATTGCAAGGCTCAGCACTGTCAAAACACCGATAAAAATCATCACATTGCCTTCGGTGCCAAGTTGTTCGAACGTTTT
>JAMOMM010000492.1 GCA_027067085.1 Hyphomicrobiales bacterium | reverse complement strand
AAAGCAAAAGATGCGGTGGCATTATTTGATGTTATTCAAACTTTAGACCGACCGAAATTAGCCAAAATTCTTGCAAAAGAGATGGTGAAGCAGAATAAACATGTAAATTTATTTATTCAGGTTAATACAGGCAATGAACTACAAAAGGCTGGTGTGGAGGTAGCATTGCTTCCAGAGTTTTTTGAGTATTGTAAAAAAGAACTCAAACTACCAATAATTGGTTTGATGTGCATACCACCACAAGCCGAAGATGCTGCGTTTCATTTTGCGATGCTGAAAGAATTAGCAGATCAACTTGGCTTGGCAAACTTAAGTATGGGTATGAGTTCAGATTTTGAAAATGCAATTAAGTGCGGTGCCAATTATGTCAGAGTCGGTTCTGCAATCTTTGGCCATCGGTAGTTTACATTTACAAAATTTTAATTTTAGTTTTAGCAGAACATCGCCGTAAAATTTTCTTAATGTTTTGATTCGAAACTGCAATACAACCAGCTGTAAAATCACGATTTTTTTCTGAAACATGTAAAAAAATCGCACTGCCTAAACCTGGTATCACTGGACATTTATTTTGATTGATGACGAAAATAATATCGTACAGTGAATCATTTCGGTATAGGTTTTCATCAGATCCCTCAACAATATATCCCAAGGGTTTATTATATGATCGTTTAGTTTGGTTATCGCACCAACTGTCGTTTGGTTTAATTTTAAATGTGGGTAATGCTGTTTGCAGTGATTTGATACGGTCCTCTCGATAAAGTACATAGCTGATATTCCATAACCCCCTGGGTGTCATGCCGTTGCCTTCGCGGTGTAGTGTTCCTACCCCATTCTTTCCAATTAAGCAGGGAAAGGAGTTATGGCCAAATTCGAGCCGCGCGTTGCTTGTTGATTTATTGGTTTGCCGGATCACTAAACGATCAATATTATGTGTGTGCAGGGTGTAACCTCTTGAGATGTCTTGTTGTCGCAATTACATAGGGTTAGTATTACAAATTATATTGCTGCGGGAGAGGGCTTTCAACGCAAAAAAATGAAAGCATACAAACAAATGAGTAACGCCAAGAAAATCCTGATTGTCGATGATGATGATATTCTTCGAGAAACACTGTTGGAACAATTCTCGTTGCATGACGAATTTTCAATTTCAGATGCAGCGAATGCAACCGATGGAATTGGAAAATGTAAGGCTGACCTATACGATTTGGTTATTCTTGATGTCAATATGCCAGATATGGATGGCCGTGAAGCGTGTAAAATTATGCGCAAAAATGGTTATAAAGGTCCAGTTGTAATGTTGACGGCGCAAGATTCTGATGCCGATACAATTTTGGGGTTGGATTCTGGTGCAAATGACTATGTGACAAAACCGTTTCGATTCGGCGTTTTACTTGCACGTATTCGCGCTCATTTGCGTCAACATGAGCAAAGTGAAGATGCTATATTTAAAATCGGACCGTATACTTTTCGGCCAAGTGCTAAGTTGTTAATCGAAGAAGATGATAAAAAAATCAGACTTACCGAAAAAGAGACTTCTATTCTAAAGTTTCTTTTTCGTGCAGGCGAAAAGGTTGTTACGCGAGACGTCTTGTTGCATGAAGTTTGGGGTTATAATGCTGGGGTCACCACTCATACGCTAGAAACTCATATCTATCGATTGCGCCAAAAAATCGAAAAAGATCCATCTCATGCTGAAATTTTAGTCACAGAAACTGGTGGATATAAACTCGTTCCTTAGGTGAATTTTTTATTTACAGGTGTATTAACGGTTTGGCTGTAAGGTCATTTGGTAGTGATTCGTGTTATACGAGTGCTGTAACCGTACTTCTATTTTTGAAGCGATATTGATAATTGTGCTTCGGGATTTGTTTTTATGAGCGTTAATACTGATGTTGAATTGTTACAACGTGTGCCATTGTTTGCGCAGGTCGATCCAGCGCATCTAAAAGTCTTGGTATTTTCGTCACAGAAAAAACGTGTAGCAGCTGGTTCATATGTCATCAAAAAAGGTTCGCAAGGCAATGCTGGTTACCTGGTTATTTCAGGGCGTGGAATTGTTCGTAGAGATAATAAGGGAAATTCCGGCGCAATCGCTCGGGTTCAGGCGGGTGCGTTTGTTGGTGAAATGTCAATGATTGGTGGGACGCATTCATCTATCAGTGTCCAAGCAATAGATGAGATGGTATTACTGAAAATCTCAAAGAAAATTTTCTTCAGAGTTTGTGAAGAATTTCCAGATGTTGGTGTAAAAGTTCTAGCGGTTCTTTCCGATAAACTTGATGGCTCGTTAAGTGGCTTACGTGGCGTACAAGATTATTTCGATAATGCACGTAAATTTTCGTCGCTTTAAGGTTCTTTTTATAGTTTGAGAGTTGCAAGAATCGGGACATGGTCTGATGGTTTTTCCCAGCCGCGTACTTGTTTTGCAATATCAGTTGATATGCATTTGCCTTTAAGGCTCTCATCTAGCCAGATATGGTCAAGCCGGCGCCCTCGATTGGATTTTTGCCAATCTTTTGAACGATAGCTCCACCACGAGTAAAGCTTTTCATCATCATCGGCAAAATCACGTAGGACGTCTAACCAGTTTCCAGCACGGCGAACTGCCTCGAGCTTTTCCAGTTCGATTGGTGTGTGGCTCACTACTTTTAGAAGCTGTTTGTGTGACCAAACATCGTTCTCATGTGGAGCGATGTTCAAATCTCCGGTGAGAATTGATGACCCTGTAGTTTTGATATGTTTCTCAGTTTGCCATTTTTCGAGCTGATCGAGAAATTCCATTTTATGTTTGAACTTCTCGTTTTCGTTTACGTCAGCAACATCGCCGCCAGCTGGGACATAGAAACTGTGAACGGTGACTTTTTCTGGAATATCAAGCTTTATACTGACGTGCCTTGCATCATCTTTGCCACAAAACTGTTTGGAATAGCGATCTGTGAAGGGGATACGTGAAATAATCCCAACGCCATGGTGCCCTGATTGGCCTCGCTCAGCGAAATAGGGGTAGCCTGCTTCGGCAAATACGCTAGAAGGAAACTGCCCTTCAGGGCATTTTGTTTCCTGAAGGGTGAGAACATCTGGTTGCCATTGTTTTAAAAACTTAACAATGGTTTGTGCGCGTAATCTAACTGAGTTGATATTCCAACTCGCAATTTTCAATTCCATAATATGCCTGAAAAAACTGTTTAATGTGATTCAACTAGAGCGTTTTAATCCTTTAAATGGATCGTTCTGATTTAATGAAATTCAGAGCGAATCTAAGCATAAGGTAGTTTGAAATTTGTGTCATATAAAAAGGGTGCCTGATCGGGAATCAGGCACCCAAAACAGCTAATGCTGTGATGCTGGGGAGGGAATTCCAGCATATTCAATCAAAGGACATCGCGTGAGGGGAACGCTTAATTGTCCCTGATTGTTATATTCTAAAGATAGGGTCTGATACTAAATATTCAAGAATACTTACGAAATTGTAATATCTGCCTTTTCCTTTAACGAGCACCTTCTTCTCGTTCAAGCTGACGACGAGTTTTTGGAATCTTGATTTTGAATAATTTTTTATCAACCTTGATCCCTGTTTTTAAATTACTTAGGGATACAGAGGTTCTTCTGCCACGTTCATCAATGACAACCCATTGCAATAATTGTTTGGCTTTTTGGTCGTAAACCAAAACCAATGATCCAGATGCAAAAGTGCTTTTATCTCTGAAAGTGATGGTTGTATTTTCATCAGAAGTTAAAATCGAATCGATCTTCACTTCTTTACTTAATTGCACATTGTTATCTAAAATTAGACGAAGAGGCGTGCTGGTCAACGGGTATTGATCGGCCTTTTTACGTTTGCGGTTTTTAACTGTAAGCCAGGTGCCGTCAGAAATAATAATCAAAGGGTTTGGCGGTGCATATTCAAATCGCATTTTTCCCGGTTTAACGATATAAAAAATACCGTTAGATACCCGTCCACGTGGACCAATTTGAGTAAATTCTCCGCCCAAACTGCGAAAACTATTTAGATAATCTGTAAACTCTTTCAACGCAGCTGTTTGTGTTGGTGACAGTTTGATTGCGTGGGCAGGTAAAGAAATAATGGTAAAGAGTGTAACAGCGCTGGTTATTGCGATCGTTAGCGATCTGATTTTGTGGGAAATTTTTGTATTTAATGACACGATACGTTGCTTTCTTTTGTAGTCAAAACCCTAAGATCTTTTAGTGACTAGGCCTCAATAATGGCAGTTTAACGACTTCTCGAGATCACATGTTAATGCGAAACTTGATCGCTATCGCCCACCAAAATGGTTCTTTTTCCGGATTGTGATGCTGATGAAATCAGGCCCTCCTCTTCCATTCTTTCGATTACTGTAGCGGCTCGATTATAGCCAATTTGTAGCCGACGTTGAATATAGCTAGTTGAGACCTTTTTATCGCGCAGTACAATTGCAACCGCTTTATCATAAAGGTCATCGCCACTATTGCCAGATGTGTCTTCCATACCAGGAATCACATATGGGTCGTCTGCTGGTTCTTCGGTTACAGCATCAATGTAGTCTGGTGAACCTTGGGTTTTAAGGTGGTTGACAATTTCTTCTACCTCTCGATCCGTGGCAAAGGCACCGTGTAAACGAGATACGCGGCCACCACCTGCCATAAACAGCATATCACCTTGGCCAAGGAGGCTTTCTGCACCTTGTTCGCCCAAGATAGTGCGGCTATCAATTTTGGAGGTTACTTGAAAGCTTATGCGGGTGGGAAAGTTGGCTTTAATCGTACCTGTGATAACATCTACAGAAGGGCGTTGGGTTGCCATGACAACGTGGATGCCTGCGGCGCGCGCCATTTGAGCTAGACGTTGAACAGTGCCTTCAATCTCTTTGCCTGCAACCATCATTAGATCGGCCATCTCATCAATTATCACGACAATGAATGGCATATGAGAAAGGTCAATGGCTTCTTCTTCAAATATTGGCTCACGGGTTTCGGGGTCATAGCCTGTTTGAATTGTGCGGGTTGCAGCATTACCCTCTTTGAGGGCTTGTTTTGCCCGCTTGTTAAACCCGTCAATATTACGAACACCCATTTTGGACATTCGGCGGTAACGATCTTCCATTTCGCGCACAGCCCACTTTAACGCTACCACAGCTTTTTGAGGTTCAGTTACGACAGGGGCAAGCAAATGGGGGATGCCTTCGTAAACCGATAACTCGAGCATTTTAGGGTCGATCATGATTAATTTGCATTGTTCAGGCGTAAGGCGGTAAAGCAGTGATAGGATCATTGTGTTGATGCCAACTGATTTGCCTGAGCCAGTTGTACCAGCGATTAGCAGGTGAGGCATTCTTGCAAGATCGGTGAAAATAGGTTCGCCACCAATATCCTTACCAAGTGCAATTGCTAAATGATGCTTGGTATTTTCAAAAGTTTTTGAGGCGAGCAGCTCATGAAGGAAAACGGTTTCGCGATCGGCATTTGGTAGTTCAATACCAATGGCATTTCGGCCAGGAACAACAGCAACGCGAGCAGAGATTGCGCACATCGAACGGGCAATGTCTTCGGCTAAACCAATAACGCGCGAGCTTTTAATTCCTGGTGCTGGTTCAAGCTCATATAGGGTAACAACGGGACCTGGGCGGACATTGATAATTTCGCCACGGATGCCAAAATCATCTAATACTCCTTCGAGCATACGAGCGTTTTGTTCAAGTGCGTCTTCACTTAAACCCTTACCACGATCTTTCGCGCTTGGTGCTTTGAGGAGTGTTAAAGGGGGGAATTCATAAATTGGGTGCTGGCTAAGAGGAAGTTTTGGTTGTGCATCAGAAGTCGCGCGTTTTCCTTTGGCGATTGGTTTAGCTGTTGGGGTCACTCTTTTTGGTGATTGGTCGTTGTAATCACTGATGAATTTGGGCGCCATAGGTTGCTGAATATCTTGCGGGCCTTGTTCTTCATAGGCAACTGGTGAGTGATCGATTTTCTCATTGTGATTAAATTCTTGCTCTAAACTTGGTTCGGCATAATCTTGTGCTCCATCAAATTGAGGTTCGATGCGCGGTTGCTCGGTGGGTTCTGGTTCGGCTTTAAAATTGTTGGTAAATCTGCTCACCGCTCCAACCAAAGCTGTTTTTGTCAGGGATGGTTTTGTTGCAATCTCGTCAACTTCGCGATTGAGGTCGTTTTGAATTTCAGGTTGCTGAAAAGTTTCTGGTCGCGCAATTCGTGACTTAGGCGCTTTTTGCTTGGGTTTATTCCACTTAGATTTTAAAGAAATGAACAGATGAGTTGTTGCACCAAGCAATGGAGCAAAAAAATCTGCGACGCGCCCG
>JAMOMM010000491.1 GCA_027067085.1 Hyphomicrobiales bacterium | reverse complement strand
AACACGGCATGAAATGCAAGACTATCAATATCTTAAGTAGGTCGTTCTGGTTCAATGTAAACCAGAACGACTCTAGTTATTTGCTGATGCCAGCAAACGTTTTTTGTAGGCAACGGGGTTCATATCGCGAATGTCGATGCTGACGGCGGTGACTTTAGTGAGGTAGTCGGTTAGGTTTTTGCGCAGGGTTACGGCGACATGTTCTTTTTGTTCATCTGTTCGGCCTGCCAGCAAGAAAATGGTGGTGTGAACGAAGCTGTCGCTTTCCGTGAGCATGCGGTAATGGTCATATGGTTTGGCGCGAACCTTTATATCAACCGCTTGCATGACGCCGCTTTCAACGCCTGATTTATAGGCAATTTGCATAACTTTTTTGATGTCGTAGTGGTCTTGGACATCGCGGGAATATTCAATAACAAAATGCGGCATCGATGTTTCCCTGTTTGAAATTTTTAGCTGCGATAGTCGGCGTTGATGTCAATATAGCGGTGGGTGAGGTCGCAGGTCCACACGGTAGCTGTTCCATCAGCAATGCCAACATCGACACTGATGGTGATATCGCGCCCCTGCATGTGAGGCACAAGATCGGCTTCGTTATAATGGGGGTCAGCTTCGCCTTTGCTGGCAACGGTGATGCCGCCAATGTTTATGGACAATTGATCGCGGTCGGCCATCTCGCCAGCTTTGCCAACGGCCATAACAATGCGGCCCCAGTTGGCATCTTCGCCCGCGATGGCGGTTTTAACGAGTGGGGAATTAGCAATGCTTAAACCGATTTTGCGGGCGGCTAGATTGTTCTGTGCACCATTGACGGTAATTGCAATAAATTTTTCAGCGCCTTCGCCATCGCGGACCACTTGGTGAGCAAGGTTTAGCGTTAGCTGTTGTAAGGCGGCGTTAAATTCACTCAAGCTGGCATCGTCTGGCCCTGTGAAACTGGTTTTGTCCTGTCCTGTAGCGCAAAGCAAGACGGTGTCGCTGGTTGAGGTGTCGCTATCAACAGTGATGGCGTTGAAACTTTTATCAACGGCGGCGCTCAGTAGACTTTGGGCAATGCTTTGCGGCAAGCTGGCATCAGTAAAAATGAATACTAACATGGTCGCCATGTTGGGTGCGATCATGCCAGATCCTTTGGCGATGCCGTTTAACGTGATGGTCTTACCATTCAAGTTGGCGGTTATTGTTGCTTGTTTTTCATACGTGTCAGTGGTTCGAATGGCATTGGCAGCTTGTGACCAGTGATTAGGCGTGGCAGATGCTATGAGACCAGTAATGGCGTTGGTAATTTGCGTTGGTTCTAACGGTTCGCCAATGACCCCTGTTGAGGCCATGTAAACTTGCGAGGATAGACAACCGAGTGCGTTTGCAACGGTGTCGCCAATCATTTGTGCGCTTGATTGACCTTGTTTACCAGTAAAAGCATTGGCATTGCCAGCATTGACAATAATAGCTGAGGCCGTGCCCTTTGCAGCTGGATCGGCAAGGTTCTGTTTGCAAATTTCAATTGGGGCTGATGCTGTTTTTGAAGTGGTAAAACAACCTGCGATTGTTGCTGGTGGATTCAATATGGCCAACATTAGGTCGGCGCGGTCTTTGTATTTCACACCAGTCTCAGCTGTAGCCAGCCGAATACCATCAAGCGCTGGTAGTTTGGGTTGAACCGTGGGCGCGAGAGGCGAAATAATATCTGACATTTTATCTGACTTGCTATTTTAAAAGGAGTAGCAGATGTTCTTGGTTAAGAAGACTATTTTGTACTAGCCGCCTTAACCAAATGAAGTGTTGTTTAATTGCTAGGCTTTTTAAGCAACTTTGCTTTGTCCTGTGCTTTTTTTATCTCGGCGGCTTTCTTTTTCGTCAACGAGAGAAGTCTCTTCAGATCAGGGTCAACCATTTCGATTTTTGCAGTTTTGCGTAACTCGTTAACTTTGTCTTGAACAGCTTGGCGCAGAAGAACCAATTTAATAGGTGTTTTCACTTCATCGAACGGGCGTGGGCCGCCAGCTTTGCGGTCAATCATGCGAATGATATGCCAGCCAAATTCAGTTTTAACAGGGCCAGATGTCTCGCCTGGTTTCAGGCTTTTTGCTGCAGCAGAAAATTCTTTTACCATTTCTTCTGCTGTAAAGTAGCCAAGGTCGCCACCAAAATCTTTTGAACCATCCAAGCTTATTTGCTTAGCCAACGTTTCAAAATTTGCGCCTGCTTTTAGCTGTTTAGCAACTTCTTTGGCTTCTTTTTCTGTGCCCACCAAAATATGGCGCGCCCGAAAACGCTCTGCACCAGTGATGGTCTTAGCTTGTTTGTCATAAATAGCGCGCACTTTGGCTTCAGTGATTTTTGCTTTGATTTTGTCGGTGAAATAAGCATCACGCAGGGCTTTTGATTGATAGAAAATCAAACGTGTTTTGTATTCAGCGTTGTCGCCCATACCTTCACGAATAGCTTGTTGAGCTAAAAGGTGACGTTCAATCAAGTATTCAATGATAAATGAATAGCGCAATTTTGCTGGAACATCACTAAGATGAGGCAAAATATCGTCTGCAGCCAATTTCACTTCTTTGGTTGTGATTTTGTGGCCGTTGACGATGGCCAAAACTTTATTGACTGGCTTGCTTGCTGTTTTGGGCGCTGTTGTTTGTGCGTTTGCATATTGAAACCCAGCAGCACTGCCGGTAAGCACAAGTCCAACAGCCATCGTTGTATTTAATAGTAGTTTGTGAAGACGTTTCATTACTTCAAAAATCCTAGTTGTGGACTAAATCCTAGCCAAAATGAGATGTTACCCACGTAATGCAGTTAAAATCTGGCGAAAATTTGCCCTTTATTCTCGTGGCAGCAACAATCATGCCGCTTCCAGCAATTTATGATTGCACCATGATTGGAAAATGTTTTTTTATCAAGAGGTGTCAGTGCGTTCTGAGCTAACATGTTGCCCACATGCAACGGTTTTTGGAATGTGTGGCTTTATTGTAACATTTTTTACCCAAAACGGGGCAGGTGTAATGTCTTTGAGCTATTGAAACATTAAGAATTAGAATTACCTTAATAACAACTATTATGAACTTGTTGTTCAGTTTGGCTTCATATTTGCCCGTATATATAAGGTCAGTCAGCGAAAGTTGCTTTAAGGCATGTTGCTCTAAGGGAACAATTGGACTAGAACAATTTGCGAAAATATAACATTGCGACTCAACTTTGGGTGGACCAAACTTTTTTGGCAAAACCTGGAGCGCACAGGACACATTAAATATGCTCGGACTAAATAAAATTGCCGCCAAAATATTTGGCTCCTCAAATGACCGCACCGTTAAGAAATACCAAAAACGCGTCGATCAAATCAATGCTCTTGAAGACGAGATTGCAAAGCTTTCTGATGATGAATTAAAAGCAAAAACGCAAGAGTTTCGTGACGCGTTAGAAGGTGGGACAAAACTGGATGATTTGTTGGTGCCAGCTTTTGCAACAGTTCGAGAAGCTGCAAAGCGATCGACGGGAATGCGACACTTTGATGTTCAGCTTGTTGGTGGCATGGTTTTGCACGAGGGTAAAATTGCCGAAATGAAAACGGGCGAGGGCAAAACGCTTGTTTCAACACTTGCTGGTTACCTTAATGCCTTGCCCGCTGAAGGTGTTCATGTGGTTACCGTCAATGACTATTTGGCTGCACGTGATGCTGAATGGATGGCACAAATATACAACTTCCTTGGCATGACCGTAGGTGCCATCACCAATGAAATGGATGATGAGCAACGTCGTGAGCAATATGCTCGTGACTTGACTTACGGAACCAATAACGAATTTGGTTTTGATTATCTGCGCGATAATATGAAATATCACCTCGAAGAAATGGTGCAACGCGAACACTTCTTTGCAATTGTTGATGAGGTAGATTCTATTCTTGTTGATGAAGCGCGTACGCCGTTGATTATTTCGGGTGCGGTTGAAGACAAAACAGATATGTACACGACAATGGATAAATTCATTCCAATGTTAACAGAGGAAGATTTTGAGCACGATGAAAAAGACCGTAATGCGTCTTTGACAGAAGTGGGCAATGATAAAGTTGAGAAATTGCTCATTGAAGCTGGCTTAATGGAAGGTAGCTTGTACGACATTGATAATGTAACGCTTGTGCATCACATTAATCAGGCGCTTAAAGCGCATAAGATTTTCCAAAAAGATCGTGATTATATTGTTAAAGATAATGAAGTTGTCATCATTGATGAGTTTACGGGTCGGATGATGGCTGGGCGGCGTTATTCTGATGGTTTGCACCAAGCTTTAGAAGCTAAGGAGCATGCTTCGATTCAGCCTGAAAACCAGACACTTGCATCTGTTACTTTCCAAAACTATTTCCGCCTCTATGAAAAGCTTTCGGGTATGACTGGAACAGCGATGACAGAAGCTGAAGAGTTCATGGACATTTATAAGCTTGATGTTGTTGACATCCCAACCAATTTGCCTGTCACGCGTGAAGATAGCGATGATGAGGTTTATCGGACTGAAGGGGAAAAATATGCAGCCATTGTTGATACAGTAAAGGATTGCCAAAAGCGTGGCCAACCTGTTCTTGTTGGCACGACTTCGATTGAAAAATCTGAAGAATTGGCACGGTTGATGGAACAAAAAGGCATTAAGCATAATGTTTTGAATGCGCGCTTCCACGAAAAAGAAGCCGAAATCATTTCACAAGCTGGCTCGCCAGGCGCTGTAACTATTGCGACCAACATGGCTGGCCGTGGTACTGATATTCAGCTTGGTGGCAATTTGGATATGAGGCTTAAAGCTGAAGTCGATGAAGAACTGACAGGTGTCAAACGCGACATGGCTGTTGAAAAAATAAAAACTGAAATTGAACAACTCAAGCGCAAGGCGATTGAGGCTGGTGGTCTTTATGTGATTGGTACTGAGCGTCACGAAAGTCGGCGTATTGATAACCAGTTGCGCGGTCGTTCGGGCCGTCAAGGCGATCCTGGTAAGTCTAAGTTTCACCTTTCATTGGAAGATGATTTGATGCGGATTTTTGGATCCGAACGGATGGATTCAATGTTGCAAAAACTTGGCCTTGAAGAAGGTGAAGCCATTGTGCATCCATGGATCAATAAAGCTTTGGAAAAAGCTCAGCAAAAAGTTGAAGCCCGTAACTTCGATGCTCGTAAGCATGTGTTGAAATTTGACGATGTGATGAACGATCAACGTAAGGTGATTTTTGAGCAACGCATTGACATTATGGCTGGCGATGAAGTTGGCGAAACCATTGATGACATGCGTAATCAAGTGCTTGATGATTTGGTTGCTCAACACATTCCCGTTAAAGCCTATGCAGAGCAGTGGGACGCAGTCGGTCTTCGTGAAAAACTACAAGAAATCATTGCGATTGATTTCCCTATTGAAGAGTGGACTGCCGAAGAGGGTATTGCGGAAGAAGAAATTCGTGAGCGAATTGGTAAAGCTGCGGAAACTTTATATGAAGAAAAGCGTGCCAAATATAATACGGAAGAATTTGGCGGCAATCTAATGACGTTAATTGAGAAGGAAATCCTTCTTAAAGCGCTGGATGAATTGTGGCGTGAGCATTTGGTAACGTTAGAGCATCTACGTCAGGCCGTAAGCCTGCGTGGATACGCGCAGCGTGATCCCCTTAATGAATATAAGACTGAAGCGTTTACGTTGTTTCAGGCGATGCTGGAAAAATTGCGAGACAATACCATTAGTCAATTGATGCGGGTGGAAATCTCTCTTGATGGAACCGATGGTGAGCTCCCTCGCGAAGGTGACCTGCCTCCGATGCATGGATCACATATTGACCCCTTCACAGGCCAAGAGGACATGGGACCAGGCTCTTTTGGGGCTCCTTTGTCGTTCGGTGACTCTCTAGACCCTGAAATGGGCCCGCGAGATAAGGATAAACCTGAAACTTGGGGTAAGGTTGGTCGTAATGAGCGATGCCCATGCGAATCTGGCAAAAAATTCAAGCATTGCCATGGGGCCTTGTCTTAAAACGACTTAAAAACATTAAGTTTAGCCTATTTATCAACCCTGGTTTTGAGCTGTTTCAAAAACGGGGTTGATTTGACTCTAAGGCACGTATGAGTCATAATGTATGTAGGTATTGTAAAGCATATCTGTTTGGCTGTTTTCTGCGGTTTTTTTTAAATTTAAAAAAACTTGGAAAAGATTGAAAAAGTTGCTTGACGGTTTGTTGTGATGGGCCTATAACCCGTCACACATCAAGGGGCTGGCGCAGCTGAGGCGGCGCGGAACGGTTCCTTGACTTTTCCTGTCTAGTACGGCGGACTAAAAGCTGGCACAT
>JAMOMM010000490.1 GCA_027067085.1 Hyphomicrobiales bacterium | reverse complement strand
GCACGGGTGGCACCTCCCCCTTTGGCGCAGATGGTTACAACCCCGAAGGTATTCGTATTGGCCAACACAAAAGCCGCCACCGCCGCGCCATCAAAGTTTGGGACAAGCGCGAGTTTAAAGACCTAGATGATAGCGTCGAGCTTGGCACCCGCAACATTAAAATTGCCCTGCGCCGCCTTCGCCAGTTTGCCCGCTCTGGTGCCGCTGAAGAATTAGACCTAGACGGTACAATCCGCTCGACCGCCAACAAAGGCTACCTCGATTTAAAACTCGTGCCAGAACGCCGAAACGCCGTAAAAGTATTGATCTTTTTTGATGTTGGCGGCTCTATGGACGACTTTGTTCGCTCGTGCGAAGAATTGTTTTCAGCTGCTCGTACCGAGTTTAAACACATGGAATATTTCTATTTCCACAATTGTGTTTATGAGGGCGTGTGGAAGCAAAACCACCGCCGCTATACTGAAAAGCTCGACACATGGGATGTGTTGCATACCTACGGTTCCGACTACAAAGTCATTTTCGTTGGCGATGCCTCCATGAGCCCATATGAGATTTCTCACCCGGGCGGTTCTGTTGAGCATATGAACGAAGAACCAGGCGGGGTGTGGTTACAACGCATAGCTCAAGTTTACCCATCCTTGATATGGCTAAACCCCTCACCTCAACAATATTGGAACCACACCCATTCCATCTCAATGATCCGTGAAATTATCGAAGACCGCATGTATCCGCTCACCATCGAAGGCATCGACAGCGCAATGAAAGAACTTTTGCGCTAAAGGTTGCTGAGAACGTTCAATCCCACGCGACATTCACAGCAACAAACCCGCGCAATGCCAAACCACCCAGTTGAGGCACAAAAGCGATGGGAGCCTTTGCTCTCATGTCTTCAAACGGCGAGGTAAGGTGATCGACAACGCGCTTTCATATCGATTTCAAAAACAAGGTTTTCAGACATTTAGATCACCTTTTCCCAAATTTATTAAACCAATATTATCCATCGCAGCATTTAGTTTCAAATTTGCGTGTGTTTTCACGAATTATAACACTGCTAAGCAATTGTTTTGTTAGCTTTTTAGGTCATAATCACACGATGCGAGTAAAAGCGAGTGGGTCAATGTTTTCAACTGCGAATACCATACAAAGGCAAACTACTGATATTTCACAAAAAAGTCCGGGCATTGAATCCGCACTTAAATTGATGACTGACGCTGCTTCAAAGTCTGTTCCAGTATCTGATAAGTACCAGATCAAGATACTCAAAACCGTGCACGATATTTTTCGATTTGAAACACAATGGCGCAAACTGGAAGAAGCTTGTGCCAAACCAACCAACGTGTTTCAGTCTTATGATTGGTGTGCAAACTGGGTGAAAACTTGCGCCGTTGGCAATGATTGCTATAGCATTCATATCGTTACGGTTTCCAAAAATAATGAGTGCTTGTTAATATGGCCCATGATGACAACGTGCTCTGGACCATTTCACATTATGCGTTGGTTGTCTGAACCTTATTCGCAATATGGTGACGTTTTACTCAACCCAAATTGCAATGTTGAAGAGGTTCTAAGTTTGGGCTGGGTGCAATTGCAACAACATCCCAACGCGAATTCAATCCGCTTTCGCCATGTTCGTGAAGATGCTGCAATTGCCGCGTTTCTCCAACAACACGCGCAACCAGATGCTCATATTGATTATGCGCCATGCCTTGAGATTAAAAAATTCCCAACCGAACAAGCCTACGACCAGCGCTACAATAAATCCCAGCGCCGCCGTCGCAAACGCATTCGCAAAAACCTTGAGCAGTATGGCCCTGTCGTTTTCGACACCAATTCCACAGGTCCATCTTTCGCAAAAACTTTAAAGTTGGCGATCACCGAAAAACGTAAGTGGTTAAAACAGCGCGGCCTTTATTCAAAGCCAATAATGAGTGATGAGTTAGAAACGTTTTTCAGCTCCATCGCCGAAAATGGCAAAACTCTCGAAACACGCGCCTCACACCTAACCGCAGGTGAAAAAGACGTGTCGTTTGAAATTGGCTTGCGGTTTAAAAACCATCACTTTGGATATATAACAGCGCACGAAGCAAGCCTAACAAATGCTTCACCCAGCCGCTTGCACATGGATTTATCTCAACGCTGCGCCATCAATGATGGATTAGACACCTTTGATTTAATGGTCCCTTCTGACCCACACAAAAAAACGTGGTCAAGCACACAAATTGAAACGCGTGATTACTACACCCACCTAAATTTTATAGGCGCGTTGTATGATGCCGTTTATCTGAAACTTGTTCGCCCATGTGTTCGTTGGCTTTATCTCAAAGCCCCATCAAATATCAGGCGTTATTTCACTCGTCTCGTTTCTTAAAACCCTAGATAAAATCTCAGCTTTATTTAAAAGTAAGAGACGGCAAAATACTATCAAAAATCTGATCAATATGTGCTGGATCTATGCGCCCGCTTTTGTCGTTCAGCATCAAACCAGCAAGCCCATGAATAAGAGACCAGATCATCATTTCATTTGATTTATTTCCACTGGCACTGGCACCGTTCCTAATTGCAATTGGTTCAGCGATCATTTGCAAAACTTGATAGGCAGCTTCTGATGCTTCCACCAATTCCGCGTTTTCACCGTCCAAATCAGTACCACCAAAGATTAAATTGAACAAACCAGAATTATCTTTGGCAAACCGCAAATACCCCCGACCCGCCGCAATAATTCTGGTTCGCGGATCATCATCAACTTCAGCTAGTTGGCTTTCCATCGATTGGGTAAACATCTTAAATCCCTCCACTGCCAATGCCGTGCGCAATGATTTCAAATTTGGGAAGTGATGGGCAGGTGCAGCATGAGTGACCCCTGCTTTTTGCGCTAATTTACGGATAGACAAGGCGGGTACACCCCCGCTCTGCAACAGTTCCAATCCAGCCACAATCAAAGCGGCACGCAAGTTTCCGTGGTGATGAGGTTTTTTCATTTTCATTTCACGAATGTACGCACTCACTAGCCAGTGTCAACTTGTCATTACAAACTTAATGCCCTTACTTGATGTTAAAGATTGATAGCGAAAACTTGATCGAACATAAAAACAAAGCCATTTTAAAATCTATCACTCCGTAAGTCTTTAACGTACTATTTTGCCGAATGATTCGAATTAGAGACGGTAAAATGAAATCTATCCTAAAATCGCTACGCGCCGTGTTTTCAAAACGCAAAACCGTCCAAGGCCAACAGTCGCCAACCATTGGACAAAGCGAAATTTCAGGTGATGAACAACAGCAAAGCATCCCTTTGGACCGCCTCTCCCAAGCTATTAGCCAGCCACAACATCAACCAACGCCAGACGAACCAGCTCCCGTTTTTTCAATACCAACCCCCATGGCTCCTAGTGATGCACGGATAATTAAACAGATTGAAAAGACAAAACGCGAGTGTATTTCATTTAAACGAGTATACCCACCAGATCATTTGCTCCGCACACTGACTTTTCAAGGCGGCAACCCTATCGCGCCAGAAAATTTCGAATGGCCACACTACAAACAAACAACCCCAAATGGGCAAACCCAATCAACGCCAATGACATTCATGGCGCAAGTCGATTGCGCCACGCTCCCACCCTTCCAAGAACACCCACTGCCCAAGCAAGGCGTTCTGTATTTCTTTGTCGAATGGAACCACTTAAACCATAATAACAACGAGCCTGTTGTTGTTTACAAAACGGGAAACCCTAAAGAATGGCAAACCATTGAGCCTCCAGAAAATATTCCTGCCTGTTTTGCAAACCAGGCGGCAGATGTTTTTTCATGGATTGGGCACACAGAAAATGCAGAACAACACTTTCCCAGTATTTTCCCTAAATGGGCTATGGAAACGGGAATAATCTCTTCATACTCACCCGACAACCCTTATGATTTTAACAGTAATGAACGACAGCGGTACTACGAGTTATTGGGCAAAACTCAAATACAAGCCATGAGCGAGTTCCACAGTCCCGTATTGTCCAAACAACTAAAAGCCCCAAGCACAAGCGCAGGAACCCACCTGTGGAAACCGTTTGCAGATTTCCCACATAACTGGTTAGCCATTGAGATGTTTTCAGGTTACCTGTTGAATGAAATTTGGGACCAAACACAAGCCCTTAAATCGCAATCACAAAAGCCCAATTATCCCTTTAAAGAAATTCGTTCAGCAAGCGAGCAACAGACTTTATTCAATCAAATTGCCGTGGAATGCCATGGCTGGATAAAAAAGGCCCGCCATTTCGGACAATGGAAAACACCAGACATCCAAACCCAAGGCGAGTTTTGGCGCTGGTTAGAATTTCACGTCGGCAACAAAAGCCTATTTGACATCATCCCAAGCAGTGGTGATAAGCGCCCAGCACTAATTATCAATAGTGCGATGGCAAGTGCGGCAACCCATGCCAGTGAAGCCAGCTTAACCCATTCATCAAGCCAAGCAGCACTTATCCCGCAAGATATTATAGCAACTTTAAAATCGCGACACCGCTGTGTCACAAACTATAAAAACAACCTTCACAGTCAATCGCGCCATCATAGAATGTTCGGTTACCCACAAGAAATTCAAAGCACCAGCGAGAGTTATGAAGAATATATAAGCTCCCACTTAATGCTCATGCAGCTGGATTGGGACCCTGCAATATTCTGGAAGTTTGGCGATTGTGGTGCCTTTCAGTATTGGATTACGCCGCAAGATCTAGAAAACCATCGTTTCGAAAATGCCAAAGTGACTTTCTAAAACGAGGTTCACAATCTCAGGTATTACTTCTTCAAATTTGGATGCTTACGCCCCGTTGCCAATTCATAAATACGCAACAATTCTTCCTCAGAAATATCCACATAGGTATCAATTTCGCTTAACGCATAAACCAAATCAGCATGCGAAATGTTGCCATAGTCATCATCAAGTTCATTCAATTGATTTCTAGGCGTTTTCTTCGATAACACCGCAGGATACCGACGATAGACAAATGGGTAATTAAACAAAACCGCAATAAACACCATCAACACAGCGCCCAGTCCAATTGGCATAAACACATACTCATAACCATACGCCTCAATAACCCCGCTGGTCAGAAACGGGATAGCAGCCGACGCGCCACCTGGTGGATGCAGGCATCGCAAATAGTACATAGCAGTAATTGAAAGCCCCACTGCAATCGCCGCGCCCCAAACGGCATCAGGAAGTAATTGATAAATTGACACCCCGATTAAAGCAGAAACAACATGGCCGCCCACCACATTCCACGGTTGGGAAAGCGACGCAGACGGCGCAGCAAACAACAAAACAGCCGTAGCACCAAATGAAGCCACTAAAAAAGAATGCAAGTTTTGAGACTGCTCAAATTGAGCCGTCACCCAAAACACGCAAAGGATCGCTACAAACCCACCAATTCCAGAAATTAGCTTTTCCCAATGAGACGCCATTAACCGGCCACCCCTTCCAATTACTTTGCCCGTACAAATACTGAACCCGTCAATCCATCGATCCATCGATCTGTCAAAATATTCGAATGACCGCCGAGTTCAAATTGAACTTATGCCACGGCAACACCAACATCTAATTGATCGACGTCAACTTACAAATGGTTGCCTATCCCGTGCTCCACGCCCGTGGCTGGCGCAGACCTGCAATTTTACAGGCCTGTTTGACATATCCATAGGGAAATAATTTAAAGAAAAGTTTCCGCGCCTGTTGCTTTGTCAGCCCATTGCGATTTGCCAGAAACGTAAACGCAAAGCGGGCATCAGGAGCTACCAAATTTTCCTCTAAAAAGTCTCTAATGAACTGAATAATCGCCCAGTGGTCTTCACCTAAAGCCAGATTTTCTTCATCAGCTATAAATTGTGCGACCTCTTGATCCCACTCATCAGGCTCCATCAAAAAGCCAGCCTCATCGCGGTTGACTTTGCGAGATCCAATCTGCGTCTCTTCAATTTTCTCAGGTAACGCTCTCATAAACAACCTATCCACTAGAGCGTTTCATGTTTTGTTTGTTGCGCAAACACTGCATGAAACGCAAGATTATCAATACCTTAAGCTGCTCGGTCTGGTTCAACTTAAACCAGACCGACTCTAGAGTATTTCATGCTTTGCTTAAACCACCTTATCAGATAACCATTTTTACTTGCACAAAACTTCCTCTAACCTCAGCACTTAAAACCGTGCTACACGGGATAAATGATAAAAAGACAGACAAGCATAAACATTGATGACGCATCAGGCTGGCGCACGCCCGTAATGTTCCTAATGATAATTGTAGCAGCCAACGGCTTCACCTTTGCAACATGGGGTGCGCTTTTAAACAACTTTGC
>JAMOMM010000489.1 GCA_027067085.1 Hyphomicrobiales bacterium | reverse complement strand
TTGGCGATTAAAGTTGTGCCGTATTCATCGGACATGATTTTAAACTCGCCGCCGTGGTGGGTGACGCGCTCTCGCATATTGGTAAGGCCGATGCCACACGACTTTTTCTTTCTACGTAAAAAACCTGTGCCATTGTCTTTAACCGTTAGCGTGACGCATTTTTTTGTTGTGGTGAGGTCAATGCAAACTTGTGAGGCATCGGCGTGCTTTGAAATATTGTTCAACGCTTCTTGCGCAATACGAAAGCATGCTGTTTTGGCTTGGTCAGAAATAAGTTCTTTGGTTGGCACTGTGGTGATTTTAACGTTTATTCCAGATCGCTCACCGAACTCTTTGCTAAGCGCTTTAATAGCAGGGGCAAGTCCAAGGTCATCAAGCAGCCCCGGGCGCAAGTCGCGCGAGATGCGCCGAACCTCTGTAATGGCATTTGCAAGAGATACAATGCCTTTCTCAATTGTCCGCTTTGCGTTTGATGTTTTATTTTGTTGTTGAATATGGGCGAGTTCAAAAACATACTTAGTTGAAGAAAGTTGTTGTGAAATGCCATCATGCAGTTCACGAGCAACGCGTTTGCGCTCATGTTCTTGGGTTTCAACAATACGCTGATTTAAGACTTTTAGTTTTGTGCGGCTAGCGTTGTGTTGTTGAATGAGCAGAAGAATGCCTGTGCCTGCAACCATAGCCAATGCGCCAACTGTAATGACCAGAATAAACAAAAATGTTTGGGTGGTTTGTTTGGCAATGATTGTTTCAAGTGCGCGCGCTTGAGAGGTTACATCATCAATATACATGCCAGTGCCAAGCATCCATCCCCAATTGTCTAGACCGACGGCATAACCGATTTTCTTTTTGATTTTGCCTGTTGAAGGTTGCTCCCAAACGTAGTTGGTATATCCACCGCCGTTTTTTGCAGCATCAATAAGGTCTTTAATGACAAGGTTGCCTTCTTTGTCTTTTAAATCTATCCAATTTTTGCCAATACGAAAACCTTGCCGTGGGTGGACGATGTTTTTGCCTGCGTAGTCATAAACGAAAAAGTAGCCGTCGGGGCCGTATGAGATGGCACGCAGCATTGCTTTTACTTGTTCTTTGGCTGCTTGATTATCTGGGCCAGCAGAATAATAGATGGAGGCAATAGAGTTTTTGGCAAAGGCGGTATAGTATTTTAACTCGGCCTTTTTTGCTTCAATCAGGCTTTGCTCTAAATTGGCTGATTGTTGCTTTGACAACTCTTCGGACTTATTGGAAATGAGCCAGCCAATGCCTATGACCGCCAATAACAGTGGCAGTATTGCAAATAAAATTATTGTCCGTTTGAGTTTCATAGCGTCGCCTATAACACGGTTATCCTAATATTAAGATACCGCGCATACCCAATACTGGGTATTTCTACCCAATAAAATCCTTAACATATGTGGAAATTGGCATATCGTGTGTGCTCACTGCCTGCTATATCGTGAAATGTCGCTGAGGGAGTGGTTGGCGGATACTTATTTGGTTGAAATTTTCTACAATTTGAGTCTTAGTGTCCACAGCTGTTTTGTGGGTTTTGTGAAAAGTGCCGCAAATTAGTGATAAAAAAGGTCAACCATAATGGATTGACTATAACTAAATCATGGAGAGGGAGAAACGCATGGATCGTCGTTCCTTTATTAAGAATGCTGGCTTAGCGGCTGGCGCAACTGCAGTTGGTACTGCAGGTCTTTCAGCACCTGCGCTATCAGCGGGCAAAGAAAAACTAACAATGGTGACAGCGTGGGGCCGTGGCCTTGCTGGTGTGTTTGATGCTGCTCAGCATTTTGCTGATTCAGTTTCAGCCGTTACTGACGGCACACTAGAAATTGACATTAAAGCTTCTGGTGAATTGGTTTCTGGTCTTCCTGCAGTGTTTGATGCTGTAACATCTGGCCAAGCTGACATGTATCACGCTGCTGATTACTACTATGTTGGTCAACATCCAGCTTTTGCATTCTTTACAGCTGTTCCATTCGGTATGGTTCCATCTGAAATGCACAATTGGTATTACCAAATGGGCGGCCACAAGCTTCACCTAGAACTTGGCGAAGAATTTGGTTTGACATCATTCCTTGGCGGCAACACAGGCCCACAAGCTGGTGGTTGGTTCCGTAAAGAAATCAAATCTGCAAAAGACTTTAACGGATTGAAATTCCGTATGCCTGGTCTTGGTGGTAAAGCACTTGGTAAACTTGGTGCATCTGTTCAAACATTGCCTGGTTCTGAAGTGTATCAAGCACTTGCTTCTGGCGCAATTGACGGCACAGAGTGGATCGGTCCTTGGGCTGATGAAAAAGCTGGTTTCCAAGAAATCACTAAAATCTTCTACACATCAGGTTTCCATGAGCCAGGTGCAGCACTAACAGTTGCAACCAACTCAGATCGTTTCAACAAACTTTCAAAAGCGCATCAAAAAGCGATTGAAATTTGTGCAGCTGAAACTGAGCAGTGGTCACTAACACAATTCTTGTCAAACAATGCGCTTGCACTTAAGCGTTTGGTTGATGGCGGTGTTAAAGCCCTTGAATTCCCTGATGATGTTTGGGACGCATTTGGTAAAGCTTCTGCTGAAGTTATGGCTGAAAACATGGACAATGAGTTGTTTAAGAAAACTCGTGAGTCAATGACTAACGCTATGAAATTGTCTAATGAGTGGAATACTCTTTCTTCAGTTGCTTATACAAAACAACGTACTCGCGTACTTGGTGCCTAAGCCTAAATAGGTGCAACAATTCGAAGCTGGATCGAAAGGTCCAGTTTCAATTTTTAAGAATTTAAAAAGAAACCGTTTAAGGTTCAGATTGGTGTAAACCAAAAATATGAGAAACCTGCACTGATTTATATGTGCGTTAAAAGGTTTCCGTTTTGGGGAGATGGGAAGGGCAGTGCTTTTAGCATAAGCCAATTGACGCTCGCATAGTGTTTGGCGTTTTATTCTATTCTACACTGTCTGAAATACCTTCGGTATTTACAAGGTATAGCTGCATGGAAGCGCTTGGAAGTCTGCTTTTGAACTTCGTTATGGGGTTCTTTAATTTATTGATATTGCCATGGCACATTTATAAATGGGCTATGTTGCCAACTCTCAAATTAAAAATGAATGCAATAATTCTTGGTGGCATGTCACAAGAATTCTTTTTTGTTGTCATAGCCTTTGTGATTTTCCTAATTGGGTTTGGTATTTATCGACGCTCGTTTTTATATAAAACAGTGCATCGACTTGAAGCTTTTAACGGTAAAATTGGCCAAGCTGCGACATGGTTTGCTTTGTTGATGATGTTGCAACAAGTTTTGATTATCGGTATGGGGCAAGTCTTTCGCGGTAATGAGCTGGTTTTTGCACCGCTTGGCATTGTTCTTGTCCAAGAAGAGCTGCAATGGCTATCGGGTCAGTTGAAATTTTATAATGCAATCTTGATCGCTGTTGCTTCGGCTTACACCTTTATTGAAGGTGGCCATGTGCGGGTTGATTTGATTTATGCCGCAATTTCTAAGCGCAAGAAGCATTGGGTAGACTTGTTTGGGACGTTGTTGTTCTTCATTCCGTCAACTGTCATGCTTTGGTGGTTTTCTTGGCCGCAGATGGTCAACTCCGTCCTTCGTGCTCGGCCGATGAACATTTATTCGGATAAAGCCAGTTTTCGCAGCTTCAAATGGGAATCTTCGGGCACAGCTGAGTTCAGTTGGGTGTGGTCATTTAAATTCCTCGTGGTTGTTTTTGCAGGTTTGATGTTTGTTTGTGCAATTACTTTCCTACTGCGTAATATTTTGGCGCTACTTGAAAAAGACAAAGATATTCCAACTCATTACTCGTTTGCTGATGGCCCCGATGCCAGTGGCATGAGAGGACAGAGCGTGAGCGGTGTGTCTGGCGCAAGCGTGAGCGGTGTGTCTGGAATGGGTTTGGAAGCTGCTACGTCTTCTAAGAAATAAATTTGGAGTTAAGTCCCTATGTTATTCGGATTTTCTGGCGTTGAGTTATCGCTGATTATTGTGGCCATCGCGTTGTTTGGTGGTATTTTATCTGGCTATCCTGTTGCTTATGCAATTTCGGGTTCAGCCGTGGTTAGTTTTGCGATTATTGCAACTTTAAGTGAAGCTGGTTTGTTGTATGAGGTCGTCAATAATAACGGCGTGATGGAACAGGTTCCTGTGTTTGAAGGGGGTTGGCGCAAAGCTATGTTGTCGACTGAATCAACGTGGGCGCAAGGTGTGTTCTCTCGCGCATTTGGCGGAAATGTTGAGACATTGCTGGCTGTTCCACTGTTTGTTTTAATGGGCATTGCCCTTGAGCGTTCAAACATTGCTGAAGACCTTCTAACAACAATGGCAAAGCTATTTGGTTCTGTACCAGGCGGTTTGGCTATTGCTGTTGTGCTTGTGGGTACTTTGCTTGCAGCGTCAACGGGTGTGGTTGGTGCAACGGTTGTAACAATGGGCTTAATCGCGCTACCGACAATGCTTAAACATGGTTATTCAAAATCCCTTTCAACAGGGATTATTGCCACGTCAGGCACACTAGGCCAGATTATTCCGCCATCGATTGTGATTGTGTTGCTCGGTTCTATTGTTGGCGACATGTATTCAATCGGACAGGAAACGCGGGCTCGTGAACTTGGTACGACAGTTCTTGAAATGCTTGGCGAACCTGCGGTTCTTTCAACGGGTACGTTGTTTAAAGCAGCCTTTATTCCGGGTATTTTTCTTGCCACTCTTTATGCGCTTTATGCATTGGGCTATGCGTTGCTCCATCCGAGTAAAGCTCCACCAGTTTCTTTAGGTGAGCCAGATGAATACAATTTAATTTCTTACTATAAAAACAACCCGTGGTATGTTTTAGCTGGAATATTGGGGCCGTTGGTTTTGATGGTCGTGCTTTGGGTTGGTGTTTCTGCCAGTGGCCTTACAGGTTCAACAACTGTTAATGAAGTGGTCACGTATGCCCCGCTTGGTGGTGGTACAATTCCTTTGATGGTTTTGGTTGCGTTTATTTTCACCATGGCTTGGGCCTTGCGACCCAGTTACAATCGTATCCCGATTTACGCAGGCTTAATCGGCGTTGGTCTGGTGATTTTATTCGATTGGTTTTTTGTTCCTGGTGATGCAAGCGGCGGCGTTAAAACTACATTTTATATATTGCCAGCGGTATTGATTGTTTATGGCCTTAAACACGCGGTCAGTCGACTGATGGAAGTTGAATCGCTTCGTGTGGTTTCACCGCCTGTAATTTTGATTGTCGCAGTGCTTGGTTCCATTCTAGGGGGTGTAACCAATCCAACGGCAGCGGCATCGCTTGGTGCAGCGGGTGCTATTATGTTGGCTGCAGCGCGACGTTTGAAAGATGAAGGGCAATCGAGCAAGATTATTATTTGGGCGGCACTTGCAGTTATTTTGTTGTTGTTATTGCGCGGTAACTTTGATCTGCGCATGACGCTTGAAAAAGTCGACTTTGATAATAAAATGGGTATTTTTGCTGCGATTGCTGCTTTCCATGTCGCAATTGGCGGTCTGCTTTATTCTTGTTGGGTGCTTATTCGCGGCAAGTTGATGAACGGTATTTTGGCTGAAACAACCAAAGTAACATCAATGGTGTTCGTGATTTTGATCGCGTCATTGTTTTTAAGTTTGACTATCCGTTCGTTTGGCGGTGAGCATTATATTCAAACCTTCCTGCAATCATACGAAGATCCGCGCACGCTGCTAATTGTAGTGATGGTTGTGTTGTTCTTCTTAGGGTTTGTTCTCGACTTTATCGAAATCATCTTCATTGTTATTCCGATTGTTGGCCCTGTTATTTATGCGGCTGATCCAACGTTGATGCCGCCAGAATGGATTACCATTTTGATTGCGGTCAACTTGCAGACCTCGTTTATTACCCCGCCATTTGGCTTTGCGTTGTTCTATCTGCGCGGTGTTGCACCGCCAGAAGTCACGACGATGGATATTTATAAAGGTGTTATTCCCTTTGTGATTATTCAGGTTATTGGTTTGTTGCTATTGTGGAACTTCCCAATTATCACTACCTTCTTACCAGACCTGATACCTGCAAATTAGCAAGGTCAATTAGGAACGTTTAGCAATAAGGAGCCTTCGATATGAGTGTAAGAGAATTGTTCGATTTAACAGGGCAAGTCGCACTTATAACGGGGGCTTCATCTGGTTTGGGCTGGCGGTTCGCGCAGGTTTTGGCACGGCAAGGGGCTAAAGTTGTTTTGGCGGCGCGCCGCACTGAGCGGTTGGAAGTTCTAAAGGCAGAAATTGAAGCGGCGGGCGGCAATGCCTATTGCGTGGCGCTTGATGTGGCTGACCGTTCAGCGATCACGGCGGCG
>JAMOMM010000488.1 GCA_027067085.1 Hyphomicrobiales bacterium | reverse complement strand
CACTTCTGTCGCGTTTTCCTTGCAACACCAACGCAGTTTGAGACCGCTGGAATGGTTGAAATGCTTGAAAGCGCGTTGGCTGGCGGAGATGTCGCCAGTTTAATGATTGGCCATGAAGATTTAGGTAAGCTTGAAAATGCCGCCAAATTACTCACCCCGATTGCACAAGAAAAAGATGTGGCGGTACTGATTGAAGGCTCGGTTGAGATTGCCTTGAAAGTTGGTGCTGACGGGGTTGTGGTTGACGGGTCGGTTGACGATTATCACAAGGCACGTGCTGCACTGGGTGATGATATAATCATTGGAGTTGATTGTGGGGTTGATCGCCATGTGGCAATGGCGATGGGTGAAGCGGGGGCTGATTTTGTCATTTTTGATGATGAAGCCGTTGGAAGCCATCAAGATGAAATTCTTCAAGATACTGAGACACAATTGAGCCAAGACCAGCTTAATGAGCCTGTGGCCAATTGGTGGGCACGGGTGTTTGAGGTGCCCTGTGTCGTAATGGCGCCGCAATCGAGCGCTAATGCGACTGATAGAGTTATTGGCAGAGTTAAAGCCAGTATAAAGAGTGGCGTTGAGTTTATTTGCCCATCAACCAAAATGTGGGAAAATGCCGCCAGCGCTGAACAAACTGTGGCTGAATATAATCAGTTGATTAAGGATACGCCTGTCGATGAGTTCTAAGTTTTTGTCTGCGTTTTTATCTGCTGGTTTAACTTTCGCATGGGTCGGGGTGGGTGTTGGAGCCGTTACAGTGTTTAACTCAACACCATCTCTTGCTGCCAAATCTGATACTCGGTTTGATGAAGCGCGAGCACTTTTTACCGATAGAAAATATAAGCAAGCTTATGATGTAGCAGCGCCACTTGCCAATGCGGGCAAACCTGATGCGCAAGCAATGCTAGGCAGTTTGTTTGAAAATGGTTGGGGTGTTAAGCGCAACATTAAAACGGCGGCAGTGTGGTATTTGGCGGCGGCCAAACAAAAGCACGTTGGGGCGATGTTTTCTGTTGGGATGATTTATATTAGCGGGCGCGCAGGCCCTCCTAAACCAAAGCTTGGTATATCTTGGCTGGAAAAAGCCGCGCAAGGTGGCCATGTGCCAGCAATGCACAATTTGGCGTTGATTTATTCTGGTGCAGGCGGTGTAAAACTTGACTGGGCCCTTGCGATTAAGTGGTTCACCAAAGCATCGGATAAAGGTTTTGGTCTGTCACAATACAATTTGGGCTTGCTGCATCTTGAAGGTAAAGGGGTCAAAAAGGATCCGATAAAAGCTGCCGAGTGGTTTAAACGCGCGGCCCTTAAAGGGGTATCGGATGCCGCCCTTGATTATGGCGTGATGGTGTTTCGCGGAGAAGGTGTTCAGCGCGATGAAAAAATTGGTGCTGAATGGCTATTGTTTGCGGCAAAAAGCGGTAATGTGATTGCCCAAAACCGTATGGCCAAGCTTTATATGGTTGGGCGCGGGGTCAAGCAAGATACGGTTGAAGCGATTAAATGGCACTTGCTCGCCTCTCAAAATGGCCGCAGCGACCCCAAGCTGGATGCCTTTTCTAGCAGTGCCACTAAAGACCAAAAATCCCAAGCACGTGCGCGAGCAAAAGCGTTTGGCAAGAAGAAGTAACGCGTTTTTTAAAACGGTTTAGTTCTTTAAACGGGCAGCGCTTTAATATTCTCACCATGTTGCTCTCTGGTTAGCGTGTACTTCGTTAAAAAGAAAATTGTTGCGATGTGCGAGAGAGAAACGGTGATGATGTAGGCCAGCGGGATTCCTGTGGGGTCGGCAAACACTTCGGCAAAATCTGCGTTATCGTTTGGTGATAATGATAAGATGAGGCCTGACAAAAACACCCCTAGCCCCGTAACCGTCTTGCGGCTGAAAGATATTGCTGCAAAAAACATGCCTTCTGTTTTAACTCGGGCTGTTTTAACTTGGGCCGTTTTAACTTGGGCTGTTTTATCATCTTTGTTTTGGTCTTGATCTAATTCTTGATCTGGCGGGAGAGCCTCGATTAAATCGGCGGTCATTGACGACATCATGGTTTGTTTGATGATAACAAATACGGTCGAAAAGAATACCAGCACCAAAATACTTGGGATGAGATAGGTCGAACCATTTTCTGGAAACCAACCCAAAATGCGCAATGGAATTGCGGCATTGCCGAAAACCAATGACAATGCGGCTGCGATGATAGCGATGCGGCGCTTTTCTTTTGATTTAGAAATGCGCGGGGTGAGCCACATGGCAAACAATGCGCCTAAAATTGCGACCGGTCCCATTGGCGCAATCTCTAGGTTGGTGAGATCAAATAGGAAGGTTGCAAAGTATAACTGCATGGCGATGGAGACACCAAAAGCCGTCATTGAGGCGATGTCAGCAAAGAATATGGCTTTAAAATTTGGAAACCTGAATAGTGTCCTCAGCGTTGTGATAAACGGTAATGGTTTTGCGGTTTCTAACGCTGTTGAACGGGCATATTTTTTGTGGGTTCCCATTGCTGATGCAATCATGGTGATTAAAATAATTGCGCCTGCTAGAAGGGCAAAGGACTTGTACCCTTGAGGGTTTAGGACACCTTTTGAAATACTCTCTGTTGGCACCAGAAAAAATACAAAACTAATGATTGCTATGGTGATCTGGGAAATCCAACCAAAGCCCATACGTAAATTTGCCAGCCCTGTTCGTTGGTCATAATCTTTGGAAATTTCGGGTAAGAGAGCACTTGATGGAATTTCGAATAGGCCTAGAAATCCACGGGTGAGAATGGCTGATACAACTAAATAGGCAAACAGTGGCCATTGTTCTTGGCTAGACCCTTGGAGGATGAATGCTGGCGGGTACCATAGCAAAATGAATGCTAGAGCAGTAGGGATGGCAGCAGCATACATTAAGGGGTGGCGGCGGCCAAAACGAGATTTTAGATTGTCAGAAAAGTGGCCGATGGTTGGATCAGTGATCGCATCAATGCATAGTGCAATGAGAATTGCTGTGCCTGTTAAAATTGGCGATAGGCCCAGAACCTGATTGTAATACAGCATTAAGAACGCATTGAAGCTTTGTTCTTTGATACCAAAGGGGACCGCGCTTAAAGCGTAGTAAAATTTGGTTTTGCGATCAATTGATGCAACTGCCATGAAAGTGACCTAAAAGCGTTTATTCTTAAAACGGGGCTATGCCGAGCGAGAATTGTATCCAAGGTGACGATCTTTATTTGATGCCATCCATTTGTCAATCGTTTCGAGCACTTGTTCGGTGTGGCTATATACCATTAAGTAAGCGCCGCCCGGAATCCACACAAGTTCTGCATCAATTTCATTGGCAAATCGCTCGAAGCTTTGCTTGGCCCACGTGTTATCATCCGTGCCTTGTATGATGAGTTTTGGTTGCGGGCAGCTTTGGGCAATGGGGAGCCAATCATCCATAAAGGTGGCGAGTTCTTGGCGATAGGCTTTGACTGATTGATGAGAAACAAGGCGCTGGCCTTCGTAAAGCGAGCGTTTTACTTCTTGGCGCTTATAGGTATCTTCGTCAGACTTTATGCCTTTAATCATTCGCGAGAAGTATACGTCCCAGCCGTTAAAGTTACTTTCTCTACGCCGCGCGGTTGTGACTAAAAACTCAAATAATTTTGGGGCATATTTTGCCGCCGACATAGTGAATTTTGCATGACCCGGTAACGCGTCAATGCTGCTAGCATCTTTCATTGGCGGTGAAGTTGAAACCGAAATGATAGACTTTATACGATCGGGCAAGTTTTTTGCGACCTGATAGCCAAGCGAACCTGTTGTGCCAAAAAGCAATAGATTGCAGGTTGGGACTTTCAACATATCTAACAACAGGCGATAGTTTTCAGTAATTTCTGTTAGTAAATCGGCACCCTCTGCAATGTGGCTAGAGTTACCATACCCAGGGCGAAGGGGTTGAATAACGTAGTGGCCAAATTTACGGGCGACTGAAAATAAGTCGTCACTTGGTGGTGGAGCATACATTAGCGCGTGCAGTTGCAGCATGATCTCGCCATTTGGATTGCCAAAGGTAAACAAATCCACTTTTGCTCCGTTGGGCAATGTTACCGTGCGCCGCGTTCCTGTATCCCATGTTACTTTAGATTTGGATGTTATTTGACTGTTACTGTTGGTGTCTATGTCTTCTGCGGTTTTGTACCCCTTTGGGTTGGTAGGGGGCCGGCGGTCGCGGTGAACCAACAGCATTATCATGGCCCAGCGGACCAACTTTGCTTGCGAGGGTTGGTGCAGCTTTGCTTGTAGGGTTTTTAATTGGGTTCGGGTGGTGCGAACCGTTGTGCCGCGCAGCTCGGCAATTTCGTTAAGGTGAATGCCTTGTACCAGATACTCCAAAATTTCGGCTTCGGCTTGAGTGATCTTAAACTGCAATAACAGTTCGCGATTAAAACCGTCATCCCAATTGATTTGGGATACCCGTAGCATAAATAAGGGCAGCTCTTGGCTATCAAATTGTATGGCTAAGCGCGCTGGCATCACATCAACGAAAAACATTTCCTTGTCTTTGGTGATCGATAGCGATTTGTTTATGGCGTTTTCTATGTTTTGTGTTGCCGCATAACTGTTGTTATCAAACACGGTGGTGTGTTTTGCATTTAAGAATTTCACGATTTGCTTGAGGTCGCTATCTTCAAAGCCCATCTGGTCGATGTGGGACCAGCACGTATTATTGATAATTGGCTCAGCATGGGCGTTGTTATCAAATATGCGGCCCGTTTTGTCGATGGCAAATGTTGGTAGCGAAAACTCATCTAAGAGACTTTGGTTTGGTCTTTTGTGTTGGTCTAGCTGCTGAGATATACTCAAAGCTCTTTTGGCATGGCTAGAAACTTTTTCGACCACATCATGAAAAGCTGCCGTGTCTGCGCCTTTGTCATGGGCATCAAAAATTTTATTCCAACTGATCTCCATCTGGTCGTAATTGTGCGCGTCAAGGGTTGCCGCATAGATCAATTCTGTTAGATCTGCATAGTCATTGATGGATTTATGGTCGTTTTTTTTTGTAATTTTTTGTCTGCCGATTTTGAATTATGATTTGCGCTTTTGCATGGTTTTTTTATAAGCAGGGCGTTGTCTTATTCTGTTGAAGTAATCCTTTGCGTTGCCATCTGGTATGGGCCACTTTGTCCCAAACTCGGCCCAATTGGCGCAGTGGCACAAAATAAGATCGGGTAGAGTGAATGTATCGCCAGTGACAAATGGCTTTTCGCCCAGTCTTGTTTCTAGCGATTTAATAGCGCGATCAAATTCGAATTTGGCGGCTGGTTTTGCATCTTTGCAACGTAGTTCTTCAGGATAAGAAAATGTGTGTTTAGCGGCAGTCCATAACGGGCCATCGACTTCATCAAGGGCAAATTGCGTCCATGAATCTTGATGGGCGCGTGCAATTGTTCCTGCTTTGTGGGTTAAATCGCCTTGTTCACCTTTTGCGTGTTTATCAGCCAAAAACTGGCAAATGGCGGTGGAGTCAAAAATAACGTCATCACCGACAACCAAGGCAGGAACTTTGCCTGATAGGTTAAGTTCTAGAATTTCAGGACTATGGGGTTTGGCTGAAATGAGCTCATACTCAAGGCCCAGTTCTTCCATGCACCAAATAACGCGAAAGCCACGCGTCAGTGGGCTACCGATAATTTTATACATCGTTTGTTTTACCCTTGTCATTCACCTAGGAAAAAACTTACGGTAAAACTTGTGTTTAAACAACAAGACTTTAGAAAAAGACTTTGAAAAAATGTTGGTGATTTTAACAACTGTTGTGCCAGTGTTTGTGTTGATTGGCCTTGGCTATGGCGCGGCGCGGTTTAAACTGATTGAGGGCGCTGGTGTCGTTGGCTTGAATAAGTTTGTGTTTTTGTTTGCCATTCCAGCGCTTTTATTTCGCACCTCAATGAAAGTCGATATTTCTGCAGCTGCGCCGTGGCGTTTGTGGGGTGCGTTTTTTCTCAGTGCTGGCGTTGTGTGGATATTGGCTGTTTTGGTTTCGCCCAAAGTGCCATCATTGCGTCCAACGGGCGGTGCAGCGGGGGCTATTGCGTCTTCCTTTGGTAATTTGGTGATGATGGGCATCCCGCTTTCTTTTGCTCACTGGGGTGAAAAGGCGGTTGTGCCTGCCGCCTTGATTGTAGCAATTCATGCGCCTGTTCATTGGTTTTTTGCAACTTTACGGGCCGAATGGGCAACGCGTGGCGGCGGATCGGTGTTTAATACGTTAAAGGAACTTGTGGTTTCTTTGGCTAAAAACCCAATCGTTGTGGCGTTGTTTTTAGGCTTGGGTTGGGGGATGACGGGGCTTGGTTTACACCCTGTTGCGGATCGAACA
>JAMOMM010000487.1 GCA_027067085.1 Hyphomicrobiales bacterium | reverse complement strand
AAAATCCGTCGCATAATTTTACCAGAACGGGTTTTAGGCAAACCGGGTGCAAACTGCAATGCGTCAGGCGTTGCAATCGGACCAATCTCTTTACGTACCCAAGCACGCAACTCTTGACGCAAGGCATCGGATTCTTTTTCACCAGCCATTAGAGTGACATAACAATAAATCCCCTGTCCCTTAATATCATGGGGATAGCCAACAACAGCTGCTTCTGAAACTTTTGGATGCGCCACCAACGCTGATTCAACTTCGGCTGTACCCATACGGTGACCAGACACATTAATCACATCATCAACACGGCCCGTGATCCAATAATATCCATCTTTATCGCGCCGACACCCATCACCTGTAAAGTACGAGCCTTTATAAGTCGCAAAATAGGTTTCAACAAAGCGCTTATGATCGCCATAAACCGAGCGCATTTGCCCAGGCCATGAATCTTTAATAATCAAATTACCCTCAGCAACACCTTCAAGTTCAACCCCATCAGCATCAACCAATGCAGGTTCAACCCCAAAAAATGGCCGCGTTGCAGAACCAGGTTTCATTTTAGTGGCCCCTGGCAATGGTGAAATCATAATACCGCCTGTTTCTGTTTGCCACCACGTATCAACAATCGGGCATTTCTTTTTACCAACAATATTATAATACCATTCCCACGCCTCTGGGTTAATCGGCTCGCCAACAGATCCCAGCAAACGCAAGCTCTTGAGCGAACATTTTTCAACGAATGAATCCCCAGCGCCCATAAGTGCGCGAAGAGCTGTTGGGGCGGTGTAGAAAATATTGACCTTATGCTTATCAACAACTTGCCAAAACCGCGATGCATCAGGATAATTTGGGACACCTTCAAACATCAACGTGATCGCACCATTGGCCAACGGCCCATAAACAATATAGCTGTGTCCAGTCACCCAGCCCACATCAGCCGTACACCAGTAAACATCCCCGTCATGGTAATCAAATACATACTCATGGGTCATGGCCGCATAAACCAAATACCCACCTGTTGTATGCAGCACACCTTTTGGTTGGCCCGTTGATCCCGATGTATAAAGAATGAACAACGGATCTTCAGCTTTCATTTTAGCTGGCGCACAAACAGGTTTGGCCGTTGCCATTTCCTCATGATACCAAATATCACGACTATCGTCCCAATCAATTGCGCCACCCGTACGGCGAACAACCAAAACGGTTTTGACTTTCGTGCCAAGTTTTGCCGCAATCTTCACCGCTTCATCAGTATTGGCCTTCAGTGGAATAGGTTTACCACCGCGCAAACCTTCATCGGCTGTAATAATAAAACTTGAATCACAACCATGAATGCGCCCTGCCAAAGCATCAGGCGAGAAACCACCAAAAACAATAGAGTGAACCGCCCCAATACGCGCACAAGCCAGCATAGCAAAGGCAGCTTCAGGGATCATCGGCATATAAATAGTAACCCGATCACCCTTTTTAACACCGTTAGACTTCATCACATTAGACAGGCGACAAACCTGCTCATAAAGTTCGTTATAAGTGATTTTTTTATCGTAATACGGGTCATCACCCTCCCAGATGATAGCCGTTTGATCGCCGCGCTTTTTTAGGTGCCGGTCAATGCAATTATACGAAACATTGGTGACCCCATCTTCAAACCATTTGATTGAGACGTTAGGATATTTATAGGAAACGTTTTTGACCTTTTTATAAGGCTTAAACCAATCAATGCGTTTGCCTTCTTTTTTCCAAAACTTTTCAGGGTTTTTGATCGAAGCGGCATACATCTTCTCGTATCCCTCATTATCAATATGAGCGCGTTTTTTCCAAGCGGCTGGAACCTTATGAGTTTTGGATGCCGACATTGATTTTCTCCCTACAAATTTTAAATTTCGCCTGCATTATGCCAAGCCTATTTAAGCTTTTCAATGCACCTTCCGTCTAGTTTTAGCGCCAAAGATCAAAAACTTACAAACCACCCATTTTACAAACAATTTGCCATTCTTGTGGCGTTACTGGCTGCACAGATAACCGCATAGATTTAACCAACGACATTTCAGCTAATTCAGGTGTGGCTTTAACTTGTTTCAGCGTCACAGGTTTTGGCATATCTTTTACCGCCCGAATATCAACGCAATCCCAGCGTTCATCATCAGTTGTTGAATCTGGATGAGACAAGGCGCAGACCTCAACAATCCCAACAATTTCTAAGCCTTTGTTGGAATGATAGAAAAACGCCTGATCGCCAATTGCCATTTGCCGCATAAAGTTGCGGGCTTGATAATTGCGAATACCATCCCATTCTTCACCCTCTTTGCCTTTAGCTTTTTGCTGCTCCCAAGACCAGCTATCAGGTTCAGATTTAAACAACCAATACGCCATAAAACTCTCCTTATCATCAGCCTTCAGGATTTTTCAACAACCACTTCCATACCGTAATTTCTACCGATTGAAACAACCCTGCTTTTGCATAAGGATCTTGGCTCGCAAGAGCTTCAACCTCAGCGCGATCCTCTGCCTCAATCATCAACATAGACCCGATTGGAGAATCATCATCATCAGTAAACGGCCCACCAGCTTTTAGCTTCTCACCAAGGCCCGCTAAAAACTCAAGATGAGCAGGCCGGTTTTCCATTCGCACATCAAGGCTATCGGCTTTATCTTTGCAAATAACGGTAAACAACATTTCTCTTAATCCTTTAAATCGCTCTGTTCAATTGATGGCTTCAATCTCTGATTTCAATTTCTGATTTCAATTTCTGATTTCAGTGGCCGCGCCAAAAGCTCATGCATCTCATGGTCTGGCGTTGAACGGCCATCAACAATATTATGCACGGCCTGACAAATCGGCATTTCAATACCTTCTCTGTTGGCAATATCAACCACAATACCAGCCGTAAACACCCCTTCGCTCACCCCTTGGCGAGCACCCAAAATTTGCTCAAGTGTTTGGCCTTGACCCAACTGATACCCAAGCGAATAGTTGCGCGACTTCATAGAGCTAGCCGTAAGTGCCAAATCACCAAAGCCCGAAAGCCCAAGCAAGGTTTCAGGCTTGCCACCCATAATTTTACCCAACCGCATTAATTCTGAAAACGCGCGCGTAATCAATGCCGCACGGCAGGAATCACCTAAGCCTTTACCATCAGAAATTCCACACGCAATTGCCAAAACATTCTTAACCGCCCCGCCTATTTGCGCGCCCAAAACATCATCCGACGAGTAAATTCTGAAATTTCGATAACCAATGGCTTTGGCAATTTCTTGAGCTTGTTCAACGCTTGGCCCCGCCAACGTCACCGCAGTTGGCAAACCCTTAACAACATCATCTGCAAACGAAGGCCCAGACAATACAAACGGCACCAAATGGGGGGCAACTTGTGTCATCACTTGGCTCATAAACAGCCCCGTTGATTGCTCAATACCTTTCGAGCAAATCAATGTGGGCGTTGCCTCATTTATGTACGATCCAAGCAATTCCAAAGTAGCGCGTTGAGCTTGCGCAGGCGACACCAATAAAATGACATCGCAAGCTTTCAAAGCAACAGGATCACTGGTCGCTAAAATATTCTGTGGCAATTTACAGCCCGCTAAATATTTAGTGTTTTCACGGGTTTTTTGAATATTCTTGGCCAAATTTTCATCACGCGCCCACAAAACCACGTCGCGTCCCGCCCGCGCAATGGTTGCGGCCAAAGCAGTGCCCCAAGAACCTGCACCAACAACACCAACCTTAGAAATTTCAGCCTTTTCCACGACTACTCCTCTCACGCCTTAACACCAGCAAACGGCATTGGCGCCCCATGGCGATCAAGCGGCCAACGCGCCCGCGCTGACATATCAAGTTCATCCACATCACCGCGCGCCAATCGCAGCGCACCAACATAGGCAATCATCGCTGCATTATCCGTACACAGCTCAATCGGTGGAACGATTAACTGATAGTTCTTATCTTCGCACACTTTTTCTAAGCCAGCGCGCAAATGTTTATTTGCCGCCACACCGCCTGCCACAACCAATATCTTTTGACCAACATCACTATGCTTTTGTGCAAACATTTCCATACCATTGCCCAATCGGTCCTTAATTGTTTCAACAACAGCGCATTGAAATCCCGCACAAATATCGCTGACATCTTGGTCATCAATATTTTCTAGTTTTTGCGCTTGCTGGCGAACTGCCGTCTTCAAACCTGAGAACGAAAAGTTACACCCATCTTTGCCCCTTAAAGGACGCGGGAATTTAAATCGTTTCTCATCACCTGATTGCGCTGCCTTTTCAACCGCAGGTCCACCTGGATAGCCCAAACTTAAAAGTTTTGCCGTTTTATCAAAAGCCTCACCCAACGCATCATCAATGGTTGTGCCCAATCGCTCATATTGACCAACCCCATCAACGCTGACAATTTGCGTATGACCACCAGACACCAACAATAACAAATAAGGCGGTTGCAATCCTTGCGTTAATCCTGGCGTTAAAGCATGGCCTTCTAAATGATTGACCCCAATAAAAGGCAGATCATATGCCATCGCAATAGCTTTGGCACTCATCATGCCCACAAGTAAACCACCAACTAAACCTGGTCCTGCCGTCACGGCCACTCCATCAAGTTGGTTATATTTCAAACCAGCATCAATCATCGCTTGCTTAATCAGGCCATCAATATGAGAAATATGAGCTCGCGCGGCCAACTCTGGCACCACCCCGCCATAAATCGCATGGTCTGCAGTTTGGGAATGAACCACATTGGAAAGCGTGATCGCAGTGCCCTCTTCTTGGCATATTTTCACCACCGCAGCAGCGGTTTCATCACAAGAAGATTCGATCCCTAATACTGTGAGGCATTTTGCCATAAAAATTGCTACTTCCATCTATTGGACAAACGATTATAGTGCGAGAAAATCACCCATGCTTTAGGACACAAAAATTGCCTGTACGCAAACTGAAAATTGGCACTCGTGGCTCCAAACTTGCCCTTGCTCAAGCCTTTGAAACCCGTAAAAAGCTTATGGCGGCTCACGGTTATGAAGAATCTGACATCGAGATCGTCATTATTAAAACCACTGGCGACCGCATACAAGATCGCGCTTTATCTGAAATTGGTGGCAAAGGCTTATTCACCAAAGAGATTGAAGAGGCCCTTTTTGACAAATCGATCGATCTTGCTGTCCATTCAATGAAGGACATGCCAGCGGTTTTACCCGATGGCCTCATTATGGCTGGCTTGCTTGAACGTGAAGACCCGCGCGATGCCTTCATCTCCAATGTGGCTTCTTCTTTAATGGATTTGCCACAAGGAGCAAAATTGGGATCATCATCAGTACGCCGCGCCGCACAAGTGCGCGCCCTTCGCCCTGATCTTGAGATTGTTGAATTTCGTGGCAATGTGCAAACCCGCATGAAAAAGCTTAACGATGGCGTTGCCGATGCAACATTTCTTGCATGTGCTGGTTTAAACCGTTTAGGTGAAGCAAATCTCATCACCCAAGCAATGTCGATCACCGATATGCTGCCAGCTCCAGCACAAGGGGCTATCGGCATTGAAATCCGTCAAGACGATACAGAAATGGGCGAACTTCTAAAGCCACTTCGCCATGAAGAAACTGAAATTGTTGTTGGTGCCGAACGCGGGTTTTTGATCGAGTTGGACGGATCATGTCGCACCCCACTTGCCGCCCACGCCACGTTAAATGGTGATCGCGTTGACCTCATTGTTATGGCCTTAACCACCGATGGCAAAGAGCGTTTCGAAACGTCACGCCAAGGACCGTCTAAAGACGCAGAACAAATTGGCCGAGAAGCTGGCAAAGAAATCGCCAAAATGGCGGGAGACAAGTTGTTTACTTAAGGTCTTTTACCATGCACGTACTCGTCACCAGACCTCAACCAGATGCACAACCGCTTATCGCTGCCCTTGAAAGTTCAGGACACCAAGTCTCGCATATACCATTACTTGACATTGTATTTTTTGATTCAATCGAGATTCCAAACAGCAACTATCAAGCAGCTTTAATCACAAGCGCCAATGGTGCCCGCGCTTTGGCTCACAATAGAAATAACAGTAAAAGCCAAATAGATTTTTCCAAAGTCAAAGCAATTACCGTTGGCCCAGCATCAGCAAAAGCGGCAACACAAGCAGGCTTTGAGAGCGTTGTGCAAACAAAACTTGGTGATGTTAACGGCATCATTGATTATGTAAACACTAACCTGTCACCTGATGATGGCCCGCTGTTTTACCCCTCAGGCACTAAAACCACGGGCGACCTTCAATCTATTCTATCAAAAACAGGTTTCACCGTTGAGCGCTCCATCCTTTACAAAGCCCAACCTCTTGAAAAACTATCTTCTGATATTATTGATTCAATTCAAGGCG
>JAMOMM010000486.1 GCA_027067085.1 Hyphomicrobiales bacterium | reverse complement strand
TTTCCGCAATAAAGCGCGGCGCATACGATTATATGGAAAAACCATTTAAAGTGGATCGGCTCGTTCTTGTCGTTGAACGCGCCCTAGAAAACGCCCGTTTAAGGCGCGAAAATGATGCTTTGAAAGACCGCGTTGGTGGCGACTATGAATTGATCGGCTCATCTGCGCCTGTTCGCCAGCTAAAACAAAGCATTGAAAAAATCGCCCCAACCAATGGTAGGGTGTTGATAAGTGGCCCACACGGCTCTGGCAAAGAACTCGCCGCGCATTTGTTACACCAACAGTCTTTAAGAAAAACAGGTGCGTTCGTAACGGTTAGCGCAGCAACAATGACACCTGAACGAATGGAAGAAGAATTGTTTGGTGTAGAAGATCTTCAAACAGGGCGCACAACAAGGATTGGCGCACTTGAAGAAGCCCACCAAGGCACACTCTATATTGACGAAGTTGCCGATATGCCGCTCGAAACCCAAGGCAAAATTTTGCGCGTATTGGTCGAGCAAAAGTTCCAACGAGTCGGTGGTGGTAAAAAAGTCAAAGTAGACGTGCGGGTTGTATCATCAACGAGTAAAGATCTCCAAAAGCTCATTGATGAAGGGACCTTTCGCGAAGATTTATTTCACCGCTTAAACGTTGTGCCCATTCAAGTACCGGGCCTGTGCGAGCACGCCGATGACATTCCCGAACTGGTTTCATACTTTGCCAATCAATACTCAGCTCAATCGGGCCAACCTGCCCGAAAGGTCGGAAATGATGTTGTTGCTGTATTGCAAACCCACGATTGGCCAGGAAATGTTCGCCAATTGCGAAACAATGTTGAGCGCTTAATGATTCTAGCCGAGGGCGATAAGGACAGCGAAATCACAACAGATATGTTGCCCGAAGAAGTTGGTGATTCTTTACCTAGTACGAACAGTGGTTCTGAAAAAGAAGAGATATTAAATTTACCCCTGCGCGAAGCACGCGAAGTGTTTGAACGAGATTTCATATCAGCACAATTGGTGCGTTTTGGTGGAAACATCTCAAAAACGGCCACCCATGTTGGTATGGAACGCTCGGCTTTGCACCGTAAAATTAAATCTCTTGGATTAAAGTCAGAATAGAATTTTGACTAACGGCGTTGATGTTGCTAGAGTCGGTCTGGTTTAAATTGAACCAGACCGACCAGCTTAAGGCATTGATAGTCTTGCGTTTCATGCAGTGTTTGTGCTCCAAACAAAACATGAAACGCGCTAGACATTTTTATCTAAAAAAAGTGGCTATTAACGATGAAAATTATTATTTGCGGCGCAGGGCAGGTTGGTAGAGGCATTGCTGAAAGGCTTTCCCTTGAAGAAAATGATGTGACGCTCATCGACACATCAGAAGAACTTATCCAACTCATTTCAAGTTCTCGCGATATTCAAGGCATTGTTGGCCACGGTGCTCACCCTGATGTGCTTGAACGGGCAGGGGCAGCCGATGCAGATATGATTATCGCCGCCACATTTGTTGATGAAGTCAATATGATGGCCTGCGAAGTCGCAAACTCTGTATTTGCCGTACCAACAAAAATTGCCCGCGTTCGCTCGCAAGCATATTTGTTGCCTGAATATCAAAATATGTTTTCATCAGGAAAAACCGCGATTGACGTCATCATCTCACCCGAAATCGCAGTTGGAGAGATGGTGCTGCGGCGGTTGGCGCTCCCTGGGGCATTTGAAGCAATTTATTTCGTCGATGAAAAGGTTATTGCTCTTGGCATAAAGCTTCTAGATGATTGTCCTGTTGTCAATACACCGCTGTCGCAATTGACTGAGCTGTTTCCAGATTTGACCGCCGTAGTGGTCGGAATCGTTCGAGATGGCAAGATTTTTGTTCCCCACTCAAACGATCAAATGCTTGCTGGCGATCATGTCTTTATTATTGGCGATCAAGCCCATGCCTCGCGTACGTTGGCATTATTTGGCCACGAAGAAAAACCACCACAGCACGTCATTATCGGCGGCGGCGGAAACATCGGATTGTATGTCGCCGAAAAGTTGGAAGAACGAAATTCATCCATAAAAATTCGCGTTATTGAAATCAATGAAGCTCGGGCTGAAACAGTTTCAGAAAAACTTACCCGTGCCATGGTGCTGCACGGTTCCATCTTGGAAGATGAAATTTTGCGTGAAGCAGGCATCGACCAAACCGACGCTTTTGTGGCTGTGACCAATGATGACAAAGTAAATATCCTTTCCTCAATGATTGCAAAAGAACATGGCTCAAGCCAAGCGATGTCTTTAGTTTCAAGCTTGGGCGTGTCATCAATCGGCTCGCGGCTTGGCCTTGACGCCATCATTGACCCAAGAACTGTTACGATCTCCAGTATTCTTAAACACGCCCGTCGTGGTCGCATTTTAGGCGTTCACCCCGTGGTTGGCGGGCAGGGCGAGATTGTCGAGGCTGATGTGCTTGAAACATCACCTATGATCGGTAGCAAATTGCGCGACACAGAACTCCCTGAAGGCGTTCGTCTTGGTGTCATTGTACGCGGCGATAAAGTGATATTACCAACGGGCGACACTGAGATTAAAGCTAAGGATCGCGTTGTTTTGTTTGCTCTGGCAGAACAAGTGCAAAAACTACAACACTTGTTCCGTGTGAGCCTTGAATACTTCTAAAATGACTTCGTGGTCGCCAAGTCAAATAAAGTATGCTAGCTTTTTAAATAGGGAGGCGGGCGATATTGTAAAATATTGCTCCCTAAGACAGCAACCACGGCGTTTTTAGGCCTTTTTTGACGATTAAAATAAAGCTCTCGACGCGGCGTACAACCCTAAAAAGGGGATAAAGAGATGGCAGAAAAGCCACAGAACTTACAAGACACTTTCCTTAATCACATTCGGAAGCAAAAAGTGCCATCAACGGTATTTTTGGTCAACGGTGTAAAATTACAAGGTGTTGTGACTTGGTTCGACAATTTTTGCGTATTGTTACGTCGTGACGGCATGTCGCAATTAGTTTACAAACACGCAATATCCACTATCATGCCAGGCTCTCAAATTAGCCTCTATGATGACGGCGATGACGAGTAACGTGCAGTCGATTTATATTGAATTGCACTATTCCAAAAAGGTTTTAGGTAATTCGTGACTAAGCATATTAAAGACAGCAATGATGACCAACGCTTTCAAGAAGAAGGCGGTGGCATTTCTTTCCATAATGAAGACAAAGATGCAATACGTGCATTGATTGTGGTGCTGGATGTCAAATCCTCCAAATCCCAAGAAAACACTGGCGCAGGTTCTCGGTCAATTGAATCAAGCATTCAAGAAATCCAAGGCTTAGCAGCAGCCATTGAACTCGACATTATCCACACCGAAGTGGTTTCTCTTAAAGCGGTTATTCCTGCAACATTTATGGGAACTGGCAAAGCTGCCGATATTAAAACCATCGTCCATGATAATGATGTTGAAGTGGTTATTGCCGATGCTCCTTTAAGTCCTGGCCAGCAACGCAACCTTGAAAAGTTATGGAACTGCAAAGTTTTGGATCGTACAGGTCTAATTTTGGAGATTTTTGGCCGCCGTGCACAAACCCGTGAAGGGCGGTTGCAAGTTCAATTGGCTCACTTGGCTTACCAAAAGTCTCGTTTGGTTCGCTCATGGACCCACCTTGAGCGCCAACGTGGCGGTGGCGGAACTGTTGGTGGCCCAGGTGAAACTCAAAAAGAATCTGATCGCCGCGACCTTCAGACTGGCATTCAAAAGCTTGAAAAACAACTTGAAAAAGTTAAAAAAACCCGTGGCTTGCATCGCAAAAGCCGTCAAAAAGTTCCTTACCCCATTGTGGCTTTGGTCGGCTATACCAACGCGGGAAAGTCTACACTTTTCAACAAGGTCACATCAGGCGATGTGATGGCAGAAGATATGTTATTTGCCACACTCGACCCAACCATGCGCAGTTTAACATTGCCCCATGGCCGTAAAGTTATTTTGTCAGACACCGTTGGATTCATTTCAAATCTACCGACACAACTGGTCGCGTCATTTAGAGCAACCTTAGAAGAGGTGCTGAGCGCCGACTTAATCATCCATGTTCGTGACATTGCACACGCCGACAGCGACATTCAACGCGACGATGTTTTGACGGTGCTTGCTGATCTGGGGGTTCCTCAAGGTCGGTTCAATGAAATGTTAGAAGCTTGGAACAAAGCTGATTTGTTAGACCAAGAATCACTCGTTGAAAAACAGAACATCGCTGAACGGTCTCAAAAAACTGTCGTCTTATCATCACTAACCGGTGAGGGCATTGATGACTTGCTAGCCCACATCGAACACGGCTTAGCAAAAAATGACAACCTTGTTTACCTTGAACTCGACACGACACGAGGCGCAGACATTGCGTGGCTCTATCAAAACGGCGAAGTGCTCCAGCGTATCGATGCAGAAGATGGCAAAACGGTTCAGTTTGAAGTCCGATTTGCCTATTCAAAACTAAATGTGGCCTCACAAAAGTTCGACACTGCGTTGATTGATAGTGATGAATTTGATAGCAACACCTCAAACAGTGAGGGCGGTGAGGGCGAAGTCGCGGCCTGATAGTAACCAACAAGTGCTATTGGTTGTTTTTTGCCCGCTGCCACAAAGCTTCAAGCTGATCTAAATCCAGTGATTGCAGTGGTTGTTCAGCATTTTCTTCCAAGTCATTGAATCGTTTTTGAAATTTATTGTTGGCGAACCGTAAAACGGTTTCTGGGTCATGGGATAAATGTCTCGATAAATTGACCACTGAAAATAGTAAATCACCAACTTCTTCACCAATTCGTTGATCGCCTTCATTATCTTTTATCGCTTGGCGAATTTCGTCAATTTCTTCTGAAATTTTATCAAAAACACCATCAATAGTTGGCCAGTCAAAACCAACACGAGCCGCTTTCTTTTGTAGTTTCTCAGCTCGTGATAAGGCGGGTAGGGCAACGGGTACATTGTCTAGTGTTTTAGGTTTATCTACGCCATTTACTGGCTTTTCAGTTGCCTTTATATCTTCCCAAAACCCTTTATCTGGCGAAACTTTGCGCTGTTCCTCATTACCAAAAACATGCGGATGACGACGTATCATTTTTTCACAAATCGCCGCAATCACATCATCCATCGAGAAATCTTTGCGTTCGCTTGCCATTTCAGAGTGAAAAACAACTTGCAGCAACAAATCACCAAGCTCATCACGCAATTCATCCATGTCATCAAGCTCAATGGCTTCAACGACTTCATAGGCTTCTTCAATCGTGTAAGCAGCAATTGATTTGTGATCTTGTTTAACGTCCCACGGGCATCCATCATCAGGATCACGCAACGCTTTCATTATCGCGCGCAGAGTATCGATCGATTGCAGATTTGATTGCTGGTGTTTTGATAGGGCCATAGCATTGCTCTAAGAGTTAAAAGCACGAGTCTAACAGATTCTACAAAAGGGGTGCAGTCCATTTCAACTCTCATCAACCTAACCCACATCAATTCGCATAATATATATTATGGAATATTTGTATCTATATTTTCCCGAAAATACGACATTATAACAATAAAAAGCCAACTACTCATCAAGAGAAAGTTGGCTTACATTTTTGTATCGTAGATGTTTATTCGTGGTTATGACAAAATGAATGTCACTTTGCACATCACGCGCCAACGAACGATTTTACCTTTGCGAACATCAGCTTTAACGTCTTTTACCCAAACGCCTTGTACATTGTTGATTGTAGCGTTCGCACGCTTAACCAGTTTAGCTACGGCGTGGTCGCTGCTTTTCTTTGATGAGCTTGAGAGTTCAATTACTTTTGCTACGGACATAATTTTTACCTTCCCGGTGGTTTCTAAGGGTTATATGGGCACAGCCACGTTTGTGAATGTGCACTCAAATAAACTCTAGGCATCAATTACGCCAAATAAAAGGAAAAGTTCTCTTGGTGGTTAAGGCCACTCAAATTCTAATGACCATGCCATCATAACAAGGCTGGGTATTGTCAGGCGTGTTATCCATCACAAAATCATAATCAAGGTCTATGTGCATGTTGGTAATGTAAGCTTGCTTAGGCTCAACGCGCGCAATCCACTCAAGGGTTTGGCGAAACGAAAAATGAGACGGATGGTCGGTTTCTCGCAGCGCATCAATGATCCATATATCAAGGTTTTTGAGCGCATAAAGGCTTTCATCAGGAATACCATTAGTATCTGGAATATAGGCCGCATTTCCAACCCGAAAACCAAGTGAATCAATGCGCCCATGATGCACTTTAAACGGCAGAATAACCAATTGACCACCAGCACCATCCACAATGATTTTCTCATTTAGATTGATGCGATGGAGGTTCAAAATCGGTGGATAATCAGAACCCCTTGGCGTTTCAAA
>JAMOMM010000485.1 GCA_027067085.1 Hyphomicrobiales bacterium | reverse complement strand
ACTTGCAGGGTATCTGCACAAGCATCGCTCAATTTAAACAGGCGCATGATTGAACTTCAAGTTGACCTATCAACACGAAGGAATTCGATCATGCGCCTTTTACTTATTCAACCACCTCACACCGCCATTGGTAGCCGCATCCCAAAAGAAAACTTACCTCCCATGGGGCTGTTATCTATTGGCGGACCATTGATTGATGCGGGCGGGTGACATTGTGCGCGACCACGACATTTTGCATTTATACAAAAAGGCGGGCGTATTACGGTTTTTGCTCGGCATGGAAAACACCGATGACGCCACCCTTAAAGCCATTAAAAAAGGCAGCACCTCTGCGGTTGACCGTCATGCCATTCAGCTTTTGCGTGAGCATGATATTATTTCATTGTGCACGTGGGTTGTGGGTTTTGAAGAAGAAACCGATCGCGATTACTGGCTATTATTTAAACAATTGTGCACCTATGACCCCGATCAAATTGTTTCAATGTTTGCCACACCGCACCGCTGGACACCGTTTTACCAAGCCAATAAACACCGTCAAATTCTGGTCGATGATTTGCGCAAGTGGGATTATAAACACCAAATTATGGCAGTTTCAAAAGTGCCGCGCTGGCGGGTTTTTATGTGGACGAAGCTTATCGAAGTTTTAGTGCAAACACGACCGCGTTCTTTGTGGCGGGTCATTGCCCATCGCGACAAACAAGTGCGTGAAGGTATGGCTTGGTATACTCGCATCGGCAAACGCGTTTGGTTCCATGAAATTTTTGACTTTATGTTTGGCACCAAAATATTGAAGGTTAAAAAGACTTTGAAACAGTTTTGGGGCGATGAACGCAACATAGATGAAAATGCTTTGAGCCGACACGCTGTTTTAGTTGACAAAAAACCATTAAGCCTAGTAGCTGGACACACAGTTTTTACCACATCAAAATCACAGGTTCCCTCAAATGTTCAGCAAGTCCGATTACGAAAGCGCGCGTGAAATAGTCTATCAACACATGGCACCAACCTTACAATACAATTGGCCGCTAATCAGCCAAGTTACAGGTTGTGAAACATGGGTAAAACATGAAAACCACACACCGATTGGTGCTTTTAAAGTACGCGGCGGCATCGTTCATATGCAGCGACGCAAAGCGGCTGGACTGACCAATGGCGTAATCACAGCAACACGCGGCAACCATGGCCAGTCAATTCCCTTTGGTGGGCGCATTGCAGGCATTTCAACAACCATTGTTGTGCCGCTTGGCAATTCAGTTGAAAAAAACACCGCCATTAAAGCGCTGGGAGCTGACTTGATTGAAGCAGGCAGTGACTTTGTTGAAGCCATTGAAACAGTCAAAACAGTTTCAGCCGAGCGTGGTCTTGATATGTTGCCATCGTTCCATGAAGATTTGGTGATGGGCGTTTCCACCTATGCCCACGAGTTGTTTGATGCCGCTGGCGAGCTTGATGCGGTGTATGTGCCAATTGGCATGGGGTCTGGTTTATGCGGTGTTATTTCGGCGCGCGATATTTTAGGCCTTAAAACCAAAATCATTGGCGTGGTGGCTGAAAACGCCAGTGCTTATGCGCTTTCATTTGATGCTGGTAAGCCCGTGGAAACCAACAGTGCCAACACGTTTGCCGATGGTATGGCCGTGCGCATTGCCCACCCTGATGCGGTTGATTACATCAACAAGGGTGCCGATCATATCGTGATTGTGAGCGAAGAAGAAATCGCCAATGCCATTCGAATCTATTATCGCAATATTCACAACATCGCTGAGGGTGCTGGCGCTGCAGCTTTAGCTGGCCTCATTCAGCAACGCGATAAAATGAAAGGCAAGCGGGTTGGCGTTATTCTGTCAGGCGGCAATATTGATACGGACCAATATTTAACCGTATTGGGTGGCGGTGTGCCGAAGGTTTAACTTCTGTGTTAACGCTCTGTTTCGTTCTACACCCCGCCCCTTGTTTCTCCCTCATTATCGGGCCTGTCCCGATAATCCATGGTATTGAGTTTGACTGAGTCTGGCCGATAGATGGATCATCGGTATAAAACCGATGATGAGGGAACGAAGAATGTGGTGGACTCGAATGCCGCAAACGAAAAAAGGCCGCGCAGTTAAGCACGGCCCATTTAAAATTGTGTCTTAGAGCGTCTCACATTAAATGAATACTTGAACCCATTCAAACATGAAACGCTTTAGACGGACTTATTTGTTTTCTTCAGCTTCTGCTGCAGCATCGGCTGCTTCTTGTTCTGCAGCTTCTGCTTCGTCGTCTTCTTCAGCATTTAACAATGCTTCGGCAGCTGCCAATGCATCATATTCGCCATCATCTTCTTCGGTCACTGACTCGCCGCGCGCTTGGGCTTCGGCTTCATCTTGTGAGCGTGCAACATTGACGGTAACAGTTGCTTCTGTTTCAGAATGAAGAGCAATAACAATTTCGTACATGCCAATTGTTTTGATTGGTTCAGGCAAAAGAACGTGATTACGGTTAACCGCAATGCCGCTAGCAGATGCTGCTTCAGCAATGTCGCGTGGAGAAACAGAACCAAACAATTGTCCAGATTCACCCGCTTGGCGAATAAGGATATAGCTTTGCCCGTGTAGTTTTTCTGAATCAGTTGCAGCAGCTGCAACTTTTTCTGCATTTGCAGCTTCAATCGCAGCGCGATCAGCTTCAAACTTTGCTTTGTTGGCTTTGTTTGCACGGAGTGCTTTGCCAGATGGCAACAAGAAATTGCGTGCATAGCCGTCTTTTACGCTAACAACATCACCAAGATTGCCGAGCTTGCCGACACGTTCTAATAAAATTAAATCCATGATTATCTCCTTTAAGATTGATTGTTTTTTAACTTACGAAAATTGAAATTAAGGTCAAAAAGACCAAGAAACGTGAGAGGTATTGCAACCAACCACGAAAATAAAAATAGGCTGGTGTATAGCAAACCCAGCAACATAGGACGGGCTGAATTGTTTTCAACCAAGCCATGCACCACAGCTAACCCCAGCAAAACGAAGGCTGAAATTATTGCTCCAACGGCACAGAGCATTAAAATATGCAGTAACCCAGTGGTAAAATAGGCAATAGCAAGAATGAGGAAAAACGCAAAGACAACGCTTGAGGGAAACGCCATTTGCGAGAATTTTGCCCAAGGACGCAATGCCATGTTTTTGAACGATAACAAAAAGATAGCCAAACGCATCGATAACACCATGGCAAACAACCACATAGCGGCGGCAAACACTGGCAGAAAGTTAACGACTAAGCCAACAGCGTCAGCGCGTGGAAAGCGCGGCCTGTCGGCAGGCATGCCTTTTTCAAACACGTCGAGCAGTTGGCCAACCATTTTGGAAATTGTGGCCGTATATGATGCATAATCTGTCGCGATCGTTAGAACCGCTGCCATTGTGATAAGAGCGGCGATGCCTGCCAACCACAGGACTAAGCGACCTTCAGGATACCACTCGCGATCAGAGGTGCGTACTTCGCCCTCTGAAGAGCTTGCAGCGGCATCGCGTGAAATCATCGAAAACATTGATGCCAGCACAGGGGCCAAACCAGCGGTGAGAAAGAATGAAACAGCCAATTGAAAATTGGCGAAAAACATGAGTAAAACAGCAGCTAAAACTGAGCCGATAGCCGCACTTGCCCAACCGCGGGAAAGCCCAACGAAAAACAGCGGCAAAGAGCTAAGGAGAAATATAAAAACTGACAACAAGGACGGCACTAAAACCGCGGCTTGCATTGCAGCGGCGGCAAGGCCAGCAGCAATTCCTGTTAGTATCCAGTTTGGCATTATGGTTGTCCCTCCTGCGGGTTACCTATTTAAGGACCGCAAGGGTTAGAGGTGGGACATAAAAAAATGGCCCCACCCCAACCAGAGTGTAGAAAAAAGTTATTTTACCAAGAAAGGCAAAAGACCTAGGAAACGAGCGCGTTTGATGGCACGGGCCAAGTCACGCTGTGGTTTTGCAGAAACCGCTGTAATACGGCTAGGTACAATTTTACCACGTTCTGAGATATAACGACGAAGCAAACGAACGTCTTTATAATCGATTTTCGGCGCATTATCACCCTGGAACGGGCACGTTTTTTTACGACGGAAAAATGGGCGTCTAGCTCCTTGGCTCATGATGCATCTCCCTTGTTTTCAGGTTTTGAAGGACGGCGATTGTCATCACGGCGAGGTGGGCGACCACCACGTGCTGGACGATCATCACGCATCATTGCTGATGGGCCTTCTTCATGTGCGTCAACGCGAAGTGTCATGAAACGGATAACATCATCTGACAAAGTCATGTGACGTTCCATTTCAGCTACAGCTGCGTGAGGTGCATCGATGTTGAACAAAATATAATGAGCCTTACGGTTCTTTTTAATTTTGTATGCAAGAGGTTTCATACCCCAAGACTCATGCTTTTTGATTGAGCCTTCATTTTCTTCAATAATTGTGCGGAACTGGGCTGTCAGAGTTTCAACTTGAGCAGTTGAGGAATCCTGACGGACCATGAACACGTGTTCATATAGCGACATGCTAGTATAGCCTTTATAAAAGTTTTCACTTGTTAGATCACCCTAGCGCGCGTAGCCCCTTCCGAACCCCTTGAAAAGGCTCGGAAAAAAGTTTCCGAAAGAGCGGAGACACGGGAACAACCAATCAAATGTTTGAGCGATTCCGTTCAGCCCCCAACGCAAAGGCGGTAACGGGCGCGATTTATAACGGTTTTTGGCGATTGTGCAAGCAAAATAAATTGCTGATTAAGTGGAGTGGCCCCGCGCCAATGGTGTCATCGTTCATTGACACTTTGGCCAATCTATCGCAAGCCAGAGGTCACATTTTTATTGAAGGTTTTCGCATGCTTATCGTTCAAATTTCTGATCTACACATCTCTAGTCCAAATACGGACACTTATGGCCATGCGCCAATGGCGGATAAGTTGCAACAATGTGTGGACCATATCAACCAATTCAGCCCAAAACCTGATGTGGTTTTGGTGAGTGGAGATATTTGTGATTCTGGCGCGTTGGATCAGACAACACGCGCCGCTGAGATTTTAAACCAACTTACCATTCCCTACTATGTCATCGCGGGAAACCATGATCTGCGCCAAACCATGTTTGAGACCTTTGGCGGTGAGCACTGCCCTGCCCGTGATGACCAGTTCTTACAATATGTCATTGACGGGTTTGATGTGCGGATGATTGGTTTGGATTCTGTTATTCCTGGCAAATCGGGCGGTGAAATGTGTGATGATCGAGTACAGTGGCTTGATGAGCAACTGGCACTGGAGCCAGAAAAGCCAACGGTTTTGTTTCTGCACCACCCGCCGTTTAAATTCAGTGTGCCAGAAACCGACGAAGACGGTTTTTTAGGTTCTGATGCATTTGGTGATGTGGTTGAGAAGTATTCAAACATCAAGCGGGTGATGTGTGGCCACATTCATTTGCTCACCCATGCCAGTTGGCGCGGCACCATTGTCAGCACAGCGCCATCTATGGGCATGCAGCTTGATTTGGATTTGAGTATGACAAAGCCATCAGGTTTTGTTTTGACCGATCCCGCATACCTTGTGCACCATTGGACCACGCAAAAAAACTTAATCACGCATACGATTACCGTTCGCGATTACGATGGACCGTTTCCGTTTGCGGCGATTTGAGTAGACTTTAAGAGCGCAACCTAACCCTTACCCCCTTTCCACCCTTTCCACCCATCGTCATCTTCGGACTTGATCCGAAGATCCAGAAGGCTTGAGTTAGATCGTTACTATTTTATCGTACGGCGACATTCTGGATCCCCGTGTCAAGCACGAGGATGACGGCGGTGGGTTGGAAAATTACGTCTGAAGTGTCAGCACAATTGGGTGCTTTTCTTCCCCATTTAGTAAACCTTGCAGTTTATTTATCGGAATCAAAATCCGCCGTTCGCGCTGACTGCTAATGGATTTTTGCCAAATGGTTTTGCCGTTGTGAGTCGCAGTGAGGATTCCTTTAGCGCGGCGGGTAAATCTGAGTTGAATATGCTTTAGGCCAACTATTGAGGCAGATAGGTTCAAGCGTTGCGGTGTTGCATATTTCAGCACATCGCCTTCAACGACGACATCTATTTTGTTGTTTGCATCAGGTAATTTTCCGCCTAAATCATCGGCAACAAATCCGCCGATTTGTCGGCCTTCGTTCCAACTCCAACCGCCCGTTTCAACGGGGCGAAGCAAATTTCCGCATGAAAAATAAACCGGATCAGAACAACGACCAAATTGATCGATGACTGGACCGCCCGTGCCATTATCAACCGTCAAATGCCCACAGCGGCCAAGGGTACTTTCAGGGGTGAACTCTCCCGTCAGCAAAACACCATCGCACTCGATGGTGCGCATTTTGCCTTCTCCATCAACGACCTCAATAGCCTCGACCC
>JAMOMM010000484.1 GCA_027067085.1 Hyphomicrobiales bacterium | reverse complement strand
TCAAAACCGTTCATACCACCTGGCATCACCACATCTGTAAACAACAGGGCAATATCATCATGGTCTTGAAGGATTTGCAACGCTTCCATACCATCACATGCCTGTAAGACTTCATAACCAAAATCTTCTAAGAAATCGACGGCAACCATACGCACAGCTTCTTGATCTTCAGTGACCAAAATTTTGGTTTTAGAAGGTGCTGTAACAATGGGTTTTTCTTCAGCAATTTCTTCCACATCAAGGCGCGGCAAATAAAGTTTAAACGATGTGCCATGATCTTCTTCACTATACACTTTTACATGACCACCTGATTGCTTAATAAACCCAAACACCATAGACAAACCAAGGCCTGTGCCTTTACCAACCTCTTTAGTGGTAAAGAACGGCTGAAAGATTTTTTCCAATACATGCGACTGAATGCCCGTTCCCGTATCTGAAACCGCAATAAGAACATAATGACCAGGGGTGACTTCTTCGTGGTCCGCTGCATAAGCTGCATCAAGATAAGCGTCACTGGTTTCAATCGTCAAGCAACCACCCTTAGGCATCGCATCACGGGCATTGATCGCCAAATTAAGAATAGAACTTTCAAGTTGAGTTGGGTCAACCAAAACCTGAGGGTCACCATTCATCAAATCAACTTTTAATTCTGCCGACCCACCAATGGTGCGCGTAAGCAAACTACCCATATTATCAATAAGACCGTTTACCCCAATCTCTTGCGGTGCCAATGGTTGACGACGAGCAAAAGCCAAAAGCTGTTTTGTAAGCTCAGAACCTTTGGTTGCAGCATTGATCGCCTCTTTGGCTCGTTTGCGCGCTTTCTCATTACCCTTTAGCGCACCTTCAACCAATTGCAAATTGCCAATAACCACTGTTAAAAGGTTATTAAAGTCATGGGCAATACCACCTGTTAGCTGGCCAATCGCTTCCATTTTTTGGGCCTTGCGCAAATGTTCTTCTGCTTTATGGCGCGTCGTCAGGTCCACAATTTGAATAATCAACTGCTCAATCTGACCAAAACGATCACGCACACCTGAGATACTTGTTAGGCCATGAATGTTTTTGCCCTCTGGCCCTTTAAAGCGAACCTCGGCATTCACCCCTGTTTGCTTACCAGACATAACCCGCGTAAACATCGCGGCCAATTTATCTTGGTCCACATCACAAACCAATTCAGATAACCGCTTGCGAGACAATTCAAGTTCACTTTGACAAAGCAATTCAGTTAACGCCAAGTTGGCCGCAGCAACGCGTCCATCAGCTGTTAAAATTGCCATACCATGGGACGCTGATTCAAATGATTCACGGAACCGTTGTTCACTTTGGCGCAACGCTGCCTGCGCATCAGCGCGTTGCGACATATCCGTAAAGACAACAATAGACTTTTCAATCCGTCCGCCCGCATTGCGATGTGCAACAGATGACATCATCATCTCAATTGTATCACCAGACTTTTTAACGATTCTCACATCAACATTTGAAAACCTACCCGTTTTAAACAAGCCAGGTAAAACCGTTTCTTTTAACATTGCCTGAGATCTTTTATCGAGATAACTCAAAGATGCCGTTCCAACGACTTCAGATGATTGATAACCCAACACATCAAGCACCGCTTGATTGGCATTGATTACATCGCCAGAACCATCAAGCGCCATCACCATCATTGGCAATTGCATAAGAAGGTTTTCGTATACAGCACTAGATTCTTTTGGGAAAAATCGCTCTAAGCTGGTCGTGACATCACTGCTAGAAATATCAGCATAATCATTTGCCACTTTGTGTTTGGCATGGTCAAAAATAACAGGAATATCATCCCCAACTAAAGGTACGCCGTAATCATTTGGTTTTACGGCTCGTTTATCGGCTTTCAAACCACTAAACGAAACCCCGTCTGCACCCTTACCAATCGTCCACGTCATAGAAAAATCCTATTTATTCCCCAAAATTGTTGGTTAATAAAATACCTGCCATTGGTAAACAGAGCGTTTGGAAATTACGTATAGTTGTTAAGAACTTGGTTTCATTTCAAATCATTGAATTTATGGTAAACAAAGTATTAACCACCCTTTTTAAGATCATCACAAAGAAACATCATGACAAACAGCCTTTCCTTTCTTGCCATTTTATTCATCGTTATAATCGGAATACTGGTTTTGGGTCTCATTGCACTTTACATCATCGACAGCACCCAAACACACGATACAATTCGGAAAAACTACCCTGTCATCGGGCGGTTCCGAGGTTTTTTCACTTTTCTTGGTGAATTTTTCAGGCAGTATTTTTTCGCTATGGACCGCGAGGAGATGCCATTTAATCGGGCTGAGCGCGACTGGGTTTATCAATCTGCAAAAGGTGAAGATAACACTCACGCATTTGGCTCCACACGAAATTTAACCCCTGTTGGCACCCCTCTTTTCGTCAACGCAGCATTTCCACCACTTGATGAAGAAGTTAGCCATCAAGCACCAGACGTAATCATCGGACCTTATGCCCGCACACCCTATCACGCCGCTTCACTCATCAATATTTCAGCGATGAGCTTTGGCGCGCTTTCAAAACCTGCCATACTCGCTCTATCAAAAGGGGCCAAACTGGCAAACTGTTGGCTCAACACAGGCGAAGGCGGCCTATCGCCTCATCATCTTGCCGGTGATTGCGACATTGTCTTTCAACTTGGCACCGCAAAATATGGCGCGCGAGATAAAAACGCCAACTTAGATGATAAAAAACTCAAAGCCATTGCTGACAAACCCCAAGTAAAGATGATTGAACTCAAACTGGCGCAAGGGGCAAAACCGGGTAAAGGCGGCATTTTACCTGGCTCAAAAGTGACCGCAGAAATTGCAAAAATTCGCGGCATCGAACAGGGCAAACCATCGATTTCCCCCAACCGCCACAAAGATGCAGGCGATATTGGTGAGTTACTCGATCTTATCAATCACATACGCGAAGTCAGCGGCCTGCCAGTTGGTTTCAAACTGGTCATCAGCTCAAAACAATGGTGCCATGACTTATGCACCGAGTTAAAAAAGCGCCCGATTGAACAATGCCCTGATTTCATCACCATTGATTCAGGAGATGGCGGCACAGGCGCTGCCCCCATGCCATTAATGGATAATGTTGGTTTAACAATTAGTGAAAGTCTACCAATGCTCATTGATGCATTGAACGAACATGACCTTCGCGACCGCATCAAAGTCATTGCTTCAGGAAAACTCATCACCCCTGCCGAAGTTGCATGGGCTTATTGCGCTGGCGTTGATTTCGTCAACTCGGCCCGTGGGTTTATGTTTGCCCTTGGTTGCATTCAAGCCTTAAAGTGCAATAAAAACACCTGCCCCACTGGCATCACCACCCACGATGCTGATTTGCAAAAAGGTTTAGATCCAACTGATAAAGCCGAGAGAGTGAAACGCTATGTCAAAAAAATTCACTACGGCGCAGGGCTGATTGCCCATTCATGTGGCGTTGAAACACCGCGCGCCTTAAAACGCCACCATGTTCGAATTGTACAACCTAACGGAAAATCAAAACCACTCGATGAGATTTACCCCAACCAATGACAAAGCGCATAGACTTTTTGCTCATCCTAATTTAGTCCTGTCTCAACAAACAAAAGCACTCAATATTTTGAAAGTCAGCCAATGAAAATTTTATACTTTGCATGGATACGCGAGCGCATTGGTCTGCCAAGTGAGGACATCTCATTGAGCAAGGATATTGAAACCGTGCAACAATTCCTTGACTGGATGAAAACCCGTGGTGAAAATTTTGAGTACGCTTTAGAGCACGATCAAGTTGTCCGCATTGCGCTTAACCAGCAACATTGCAATGATTTTTCAACCCGTCTTGACGGCATAAATGAAATCGCCATTTTCCCACCAATGACGGGCGGGTAAAGGAGCTTTTTAAATGACCGCAAAACCAGTTGTTCGTGTTCAAGCCCAAGACTTCGACACCGCCAAAGAACTTGAGGCAATGACCAAAGGTCAAACCAACATTGGCGCTGTTGTCAGTTTCACTGGGCTGTGCCGTGACGAGGGCGGTGTGCTTGAAACGCTCGAGCTTGAACACTACGCAGGCATGGCAACCGCCCAATTAAACGACATTGCCCAACAGGCCTGCAAACGCTGGCCGCTAGAACATTTGTTAGTTATTCATCGCTATGGAAAAATTCCCCCCGGCAAGAACATTGTTCTGGTTATTGCCACTTCAAGCCACAGGCAAGCCGCGTTTGACGGAGCATCCTTTGTAATGGATTTTTTAAAAACCAATGCTCCGTTTTGGAAAAAAGAACACTTCAAAGACGGTTCAACAGGTCAATGGGTTGAAGCCAAAGACAAAGATGATAAGGCACGCGATCGCTGGGACTAGCGGGCAAAAAACCTAGAGTCATTCATGTTTTCATTGACCTAGAACGACCTATTTAAGTGATTGAAACTACGGCGTTTCATGTCCTGTTTGTGATTCAAACAAAACATGAAACGCTCTAGCCATCTTATTTGATCGGTTCAACACATTGCGCTGCTGGCAACACAGATAATAAAAACGCTTTATCATCAGATTTGCGCGTAATTCGTTTGTAGTTCTCTTCACCAATATCACCATCACAACCGCCACCAGCTACAACTCGAAATCCGTACTCTCCAGTTTTAAGTAAGATTTTTTTGCCATTTCTTGCCAACAGGTCAAACCCACCACCATCACACTCAATACCACAATAAAAATGGTCGCCCCGCTTTTCACAAATTGCAGACTCTTCAAATAGTTTTCTCGATTTACGCATTTGAACTTCTAAAGACAGATACACCTGCTTTGGCGTACCATCCGTATCAACATTATTCTCCACGTTAAAAGCTTGTGGAAATGATTTGATTAAAATGCTTCTCACCCGTTGGTTTGGATGTTTTGCCAAATGTGCTTTGGAATACACACGGCCATAGCAAGCATTTTGAATTGTATCAAAATACTCAAAGATAGATTTTGCTTCAGACTGAACCGACTGCAGTCCAGTCACAATACCTACAAAGGCAAACGTTAATTTAAGCAGCACTGTATTTCTCCTAACTTTCCGTTTCATATTATCCTCATGGCTTCATCAAGCCTCATCTCATTTCATTTTACAAACAAATTTGAGCACAAAGTGAATACAATCTAGCGCCACACACCCTTGCTAAACACCAAGTGTCTTGGAAGTTCACTTTTTGTCGTTTTTTCACTAAACAGATAAGCCCAATATGGAGTACGCTTACAAAATACCATCGCCAAACTCAATCAATTGGAACCTTCGCTAAGTGGATAACTCAACAAACAAAAACAAAGGTATTTGGAAGTCTGGCAAAGGCAAGGGCCGCCCAACACCCAAGGGTCGCCAGCTTGACGAAACAGCCCTATCTCAAATCCAAGACTTGTTGAGCCATAAACCTCTACGCCAAGACCTGTTGCAAGACCTGTTGATTGAATACTTACACCTCATTCAAGATAAATACGGACACCTATCTGCAGCTCACCTTTGCGCTCTTGCAGAATTGCTCAAAACATCAATGGCCCATGTTTACGAAGTGGCCAGTTTTTATGCTCATTTCGATATTGTCAAAGAAGGCGAAAGCCCTCCGCCTGAAATTACCATTCGCGTCTGCGATTCACTTTCGTGCGAGTTAGCGGGCGCACAAAAACTCCTGCAAAACTTAAAAGATGATTACAAAAACAACTCAAAAGTCCGCATCCTTCGCGCGCCATGCATGGGGCGTTGCGACACGGCTCCAGCATTGGAAATTGGCCACAATCACATTGATGAAGCCACACCTCAAAAGGTTGCTAAAGCAATTAGTGAGAAAGATTTTCAGCCCAAAATCCCAAACTACGAAAGTTTGAAAAACTATCAAACCAAAGGCGGGTATGAAAAATACAAGTCATACCAAAATGGCGAAACAACCCCCGATGAAATTCAAGACACACTGATCCAAGCAGGCCTTCGCGGCCTTGGTGGCGCTGGGTTTCCTTCTGGCAAAAAGTGGTCATTTGTACGCGCCGAAAAAGGCCCACGTTATCTCGCCGTCAATGGCGATGAAGGCGAACCAGGCACCTTCAAAGATCGTTATTATCTTGAACAAACACCACACACAATGCTCGAAGGGGCATTGATCGCGGCATGGGCCATTGAGGCTGAAAAAATATTCATCTATATGCGCGATGAATATCCCGCAGCGTTGGCGATTTTAAAAAAAGAAATTTCAGCCCTTGAAGAGGCCAAAATCATACCACAAAATTTCATCGATTTAAGGCGCGGCGCTGGTGCCTATATTTGCGGTGAAGAATCCGCCATGATTGAATCCATCGAGGGCAAACGCGGCCTACCACGCCACCGCCCGCCTTACGTCGCCCAAAATGGTATATTTGGCAGACCAACACTCGTCCATAATAT
>JAMOMM010000483.1 GCA_027067085.1 Hyphomicrobiales bacterium | reverse complement strand
TTCGACATGACCTCCATAGCTGGCAACCATCAACGCCGTGACACCGTCAGTGGTACCGCTCTGATTAACATCAGCATGTGCTACTATTAGAAGCTTCACGACTTTGGCGTAACCCATTTGGCTTGCAACTATCAGCGGCGTGGCTCCGTTAGTGGTATCGCTCCGATTGACATCAGCATTTGCCTCAATCAGTAGTTTTACAGCCTCAGCTCGACCTACCTGACTGGCAAACATCAATGCCGTGACACCATTGGTGGGGTGACTCTGATTGACATCGGCGTTTGCCGCAATCAATAGTTTCACAATTTCAACATGACCGTCACTACTGCTAATCATCAGCGCCGTGAGGCCATCACCTACTTTGCCCTGATTGATATCAGCGTTTGCCGCAATCAGCAGTTTCACGACTTCGGCGTGCCCCTCTAGACAGGCAAGTAACAGCGCCGTGGCGCCATTAGCGGTGTCGTTCTGATTGACATCGGCATTTGCTGCAATCAACAGCTTCACGACTTCGGCGTGACCGTTACGAGTGGCAATCAACAATGCCGTTAGGGCCCCATCAGTTTTGCCTTGATTGACATCAGCGTTTGCCGCAATCAACAGCTTCACGACTTCTGCGTAACCGTTCTGGCTAGCAGCCACCAGCGCAGTGGCGCCATTGCTACTATAACCCTGGTTAACATCGGCATTTGCTGCAATCAATAACTTCACGATTTTGGCATGACCCTCTAGGCTTGCAACTATCAGCGCGGTGACGCCATTGTCAGTTTTGCCTTGATTGACATCAGCGTTTGCCGCAATCAGCAACTTTACAATTTCAACATGACCGTTACGGCTGGCAATCAACAATGCCAAGATGCCATCATCGGACGTGCTCTGATTAACATCAGCATTTGCTGCAATCAGCAGCTTCACTATTTCTACGTGATCGTTCTGGATGGCAATCAGCAACGCCGTATAATTATCATCGGTTTTACTTTGGTTGACATCAACATTTACCGCAATCAACAATTTCACGATCTCGGCGTGACTGTTTTGGCTGGCAATCATCAAAGGCGTGGCACCGTCATCGGATGCACTCTGATTAACATCAGCATTTGCTGCAATCAGCAGCTTCACTATTTCTACGTGATCGTTCTGGATAGCAATCATTAAGGCCGTATAATTATCATCGATTTTACTTTGGTTGACATCAACATTTACCGTAATCAACAATTTCACGATCTCGGCGTGACCGTTCTGGATGGCGAGCATCAAGGCCGTGGCACCGTCATTGGATGTGCTCTGATTAACATCAGCATTTGCCGCCATTAGCAGTTTCACGACTTCGGCGTGACCGTTTTGGCTGGCAACCATCAGCGCAGTGCCATTATTGTTGGTATGGCTTTGATTAATATTGGCATGTGCTGCAATTAGCAGCTTCACAACGTCTGCATGACCATTTTGGCTTGCTAGTATCAGTGCTGTAAAACCGTTATTAATTGTTGCATTTACATCTTCTTTTCGTTCGAAAAGGAAAAAAACCACCGCCGCCACTGAGCCCTCATTTGCGGATAGAATAAGACCGATTGATTTGACATTCCCGCGGTTATCAAAAGCTTCTACAGTCGCTACTAGTAGACGTTTGAGGTCAATTGATGGGTCCCCAGTCTCTGTGACTTGATCAAAAAAGCGAATGAGCGCCAATTTTGATAAAGTACTTAAAAAACTATCCGTCCCACATTTAATATCGACAGCACTAACCTGTTTAATAAAGACAGAGGCTAGACTATGAAGTTTCTTGGCTTTTAATTGTTTGACAATATCAACAAGCGCAATGGACATGGCCCAGCGGAGAGGCGCGTTTTTCGGAAAATGCTCAGGTTTTAAAAAGTTACTCAGGCTTTGCCATTGTTCTTGCACAATTTTAGATGTCTGATCGTCATTTATAAGGTTGCGAGTCAGGCGTTGCAATGTTTCCAAAATATTAGCAGTATCTTCTTCGCTTTGCCCATTGTGCTCCTTACCAAGCATGTCGATAAAACTATTGCGTAGTTCTATCCTTCCTGGTAGTTGGGCCAGAAACTTTAAAAGAAAATTCTCACCGAGAATATCAGGTTCAAATGGCTCAAGACGTAGTTCGTCTTTGCTGGAAACAATGCGCCCTGCATATTGTTCTATGCGCTTGGCTTGTAGTGACGTAATATTCTGCTTTTCCATGTTCCAGCATGAGCGCAATACATTGATATTAACGCCACGTCGCAGCGTTGCCGTGCCGATGTAAGCTCCAGTCCATAACCCGGTCCTAGCTGCTTCACCATCTTCTGCCATCCAAGGAAGGCGGTGATGAGAGGTGAAATAATAATCGAGCAATTGTTGGCGGGACCAGTTGGTAAAATCGCGCTCATCGCGCAGTGCCTGACCCATTAGCGCAGCAAAAAGCGGATGGCGTACCGAGTCAGGGTTTTGCGCCTCGTTACCCATCCTGTGTAGAGCGGCCGCAGCATCTTTGACTTTTTCCGCCTCTTTACTGTATCTCTTTTTTCCAAGATTTGCAGTAGATGTGATGATATGCTGGAGCAGGTCAGAATTTAATTTTTCGCCTTTCAGTACAATTGGTGAAAATTTGAAAAATTGCTTTAGCAGAGCATTTTCTTCCGATCTGGTGGGTGCTGATTTTTGCCACGTAATATCATTAAAGAGTTTATCAGGATAAATATGATCAATGACCAAAAGCCGAATTTTGTGTTGTTGTTCATATCGGCAATGTTCGATAATAGTTTTGATCACATCATCATAATTGTAAGTGTAGTCAATAACTATTAGTGTATTGCGCTTGATCTTCCAATTTTCCCACTTCGAAGCATCTCGATCTTTTACAATCCCTGCATCCCAATTAGTATGCTTTTCTCCAGCCACATAGGGTTTCATCCATTCGGAAATCAACCGGGTTTTCCCCGCGCCTGATGGGGCAACGAGTGCGCAAATCAGAAACGGGTTTGAAGCATTGATAAACTCGTCGAGTTTTGCCTGCTCATCGTTCCGACCAAATAGCGGGATGGAATAGTGATTGTGCGGATTCAGCCAAATACCAGAATCTCTATCGTTGGCCTCACCCAAATAAGCCTCGAAATCTTTCTTTGACAGATAAGGAGGCCATGCAAAAGGGGCTGTGGGAGCGGTGATTGAATTGTGTGTATTGGTGGTGCTGGGTACGATCGTATCACCCTCATACGATGCAGAGTTTATCTCCCGTCTTTTCTTTTTTTCTTGCTTCAGATGGTGTTCTTGTAACGAACATTTCCAAAGAGATTCAGCGACGTCTTCTACGTGTTCAGAATATTCACTGAATAGCCAGTATAGAATCGTTACCCCTGTTTCTTTGTCCAATCGGCCATTGCCCATTACTTGCAGAATTTTGTAAAAATCTCCTGCTGGAGGATTGTAACTTAGCGCATGGGTTTTTATAAATTTTTTAAAGTCTGGCTCATACAAGCCAAAGTTTTTGCTCGAAATCTTTAGTGTCTCTCTTAACACTTTTGATCCTAGCTTATGGGCTTCTTTGATCTCATTATTGTCTTTTGGAAAATAACTGTAAAATAGGGAATATGTAATTTCATGCATGGCCCAGCCATACTAGATTTTGAACCATAAAAGCAATGATTTAAATCGGTTTTAAAGATCAAGATGCTGTGTTTTGGGTGGTGGTTTGTCGTTTAGAAACCAAAATCTCGCATTGATCTCGCCCGTGTCTCTATCTCTGGTCGTTACGGCGGCGTGTTTTTCGCGGTGCTTTTTGTCGTTATTCCACCAAGTCACTGCGAACTCGACGCCCGTAACAAGATCTGTTGTAATTTCAGCAGGGCCTTCTATCCGGTGCCGTTTCCCATCTTTTACCCAGATTACCTCTTGGTATAAGTCTTCCAAATCAACCACCTCTATTGCAGGGCCGTCATCGCGCGTAACTACGCCACACTGGTAATAGGTTCGTGATAGCTCCAATCCAGTTGGTCCAAAAGTTAGAATAGCTGGACCATCGTCACGGTGAGGCCGCCCTTCATTGTCAGAATAAGTCTCCTTGACTTTTTTTCCGGTAAGCGGGTGGTACTCCACCTCGACTGTTAATTTGCTTACTTTTGTACTCACTCAATGATTATATCAAATAATCATAACCCATTACAAGTAATGGATTATTTTCCTATTTCTGGGCGTAAATCACTGCATAAAGAATGCACAACCTTTACAGACCACTTGCATTCCAGCCTGTGCATAAATCTCCTTGTCGACACATATTAGCCCCTGAAAACTGCAGCTCTTTCAGCATTCGAAAGATATGAAAATGAATAATAAAATAATCACAGAACTAACCCAAAAGATTTTTCACGGAGAATATACCTATAACCGTGAATTTAAGGTCATCACGAACGCCGAACTAGAATCTAAATTGTTTCGGTTAGACGCTTTGAATAGCGTCAGAAAAGCAGTTGCCTCAACATCATGTCGGACTTGTAAAGGTTGCTTCACTGATCTTTACCGCGACCTTGATGGATATTTCTCGAACAAGGATGGGGACGAAGTGTTTTTGAGTTTAGGGTGCCTATGGGACACCCCATGGGAATGGTGGCGAGATACTGTGCTAACGCCCGCTCCCCGAACACAACCCATTCAATTGCGCGTCGAAAACCGTGAACGTCTGAGAGTGATTTTTAGCATCTACCGCGCCTGCTTTCCAGAGCAAGCCATGTTGTGGGGCGTTCGAGCCGACAACGACAACAACGCCTAATTGTTTGGTGCATTGCCATTTGGCAATGCACCAAACCACCCACTCACTCCGTCCAAGTCGATATCATCATATTAACCGATACATCGAAGATAGCGCGAACGATTGCCGCGCCAACTCAACTAATGGAGACCTGTTGCATGGATAAAAAAGTTCAAGCCAAAACGATAGTTTCTAAGTCTGATCACAATACCATTAACGACTTTTATGAAACCAATTCACCCGTTGCAAAAACTAAAGCTAAGAGACACGTGCCTGATGTAATTGAGAAATCGTGTCGATTTGATCGCTGCCTCAATGCCTGCGAACATCCATGTCTTCAGCTTGAAAATGCCTACGACATTGAGCAACAAATGCATGGTTTAAAAAAATGGGCGACTTTTTGATATTATCCATTTTCCTCAAAAAAAGTTCTGCACCACCCCGCATTGCTCGCTTTGTTGAGGTAGCAATAGTGTTGTAAAAAATTCACCATCTCAAAACAAGCACATTTGTTTTCGTTCTAATGACCCAGTGATGGAACAATAAGGAGCAGAAAAATGCTGAACTCAAACTCTACGACGAACCCCAATCCAACGAACGCCGATACTGAAGTAAATGATTGCAGTGGAACTTTGGCACCTGCCTTTGAAGACCTATCCTTCACGTTGGCTTTTTTACTGACACTCTATCTGGGTCCTCTTTTGCACGGTGCAGGCGTTGGACTTCTTGAGAACATCATTACCAATTTTTACGGGAACGGCGTTGTTAAGCTCGCAATATTTGCACATGCGGTAGGAACCGCTGGTGTTTGTTTTTTTAGCCTCTTCTTGCTTTTGCAAATTACTGCAATTCGAGTTTCAAAGCACTGACCTAACCCTCAATTGATCAACCTAGTAGACCGACTGCTGAACAAATTTTGACAGTCGTGGAACAGGACAGTTTTGCCCATTTTTGGGTGAATTGAGAGTTTCAAACTTATTCAAATGAATTCATAGATCGGAGATTTTTCAATGGATGATGGATTTAACACCCCAAACACTAGAGCTGTTCTTGGCGGCGGTATTGGCGGTGAACTAGAAACATGGAAACAGGGCCGCCTTAGCGACTTGAGCAGCGATATAGTTGAATTGAGCACACAAATTGATGATTTAGTTGCTCAAGCAAGTGCCCATATACAAACACCAGATGGCGCTCTTGATAATGCGGCCACAGAAATAGCCTCTATTGCAGAGCTAGCCGTTGTCGAATTACAGGCGATTGGGCAAGAAAAGCAAGTAGCCAAACGGTATCAGATTAACTTTCAACTGATCCACAACATTGACCGTCAGCCAATTCTCCACAAACCAATCGATGGATTTGCAGCCTTGGGGCTGATAGCAACTATTGAAGGGCTCGCAACAGGTGTCTTTCTCCATGGTAGCGGCATTTCCTCTGGGCTTGGACCAGCACTTGGTCTGGGGCTAACGATTTCCAGCGTCAGCGTTGTTATGTCGGCAGGCGTTGGTGGTTACACTTTTGCTCGCTATTGGAACTACGGCCTTAAATGTAAAAAAACTGAACTATCGCGAACAGTTAAACGTCTGGCCTCTCGCGCTGCTTGTGTAGTAACCGCAGCAGGCATCTCAACCGTATTGATTTCCACTGGGATTGTCCGAGCAACTGGCGATACCGATAACATTTCTTTTTCAGCAG
>JAMOMM010000482.1 GCA_027067085.1 Hyphomicrobiales bacterium | reverse complement strand
TGATGTGATTAAACGTTGAGTGACGCGGGCATAATACTGGTTAGTGCTGATTTGTTTTGGCCCTGTGGAATATTGATGCTCGCTTTGGTGATCGTAGATGACAATCAAATCAAGGTCTGATGTGCTGCTCATTTCATAACCGCCAAGCTTGCCCATTGCCACAACGCAAATCCTGCCTGTTTCTACAATGCCGTAGCGCTGTTGTAATTCTAACTGAACACCTTTCAGCAACCGTTCAATCAAACTTTGGGCAAGGTCTGAATAGGCTTGTCCAGCATCTCTGGCATTTAGGGTGTCGCTTAAACTGCGCACACCGATGCGGAACATTTGTTCACGCGCCACCACACGGGTTTGGTCAAGCACCAAATCAAAAGGCAAGTCATCGGGCACTTGGCTTGCAATCACCTCATCGAGTTGTTGTTTTGTTGTGAGGTCTTCAAAGAACGATGGCTCAAGTACCGCATCGAGCATTTTAGGGTGGCGTGACATTTCTTGGGCTAATCGTGGGGCAGAACCCAAGATATTGGCGATTAACTCAAGGTATTGTGGATGGGCTTTGAGCAGTGAGAAAAGTTGGATACCCGTTGGTAACCCTGATAAAAACCGATCAAATGCTGCAAACGTTCCATCAGCATCACCAGCGCCCGAAAGGGCTTTTAACAATGCTGGCAAAATTTCCGTCAGCCGTTCACGCGCAACATTACTTCGCATTGCCCCGTAGCGTCCTATATACCAGCCTCTAATAGTTGAAGACACCATCATCGGTTGGCCAAAACCAAGGTTGGCTAAATTTTCAAGTGTGCTTTCATCATCATCTTCACCATCAAAAACCCAAACTCTTTCATCTTGTGGGTTTTCATCATCTTCAAACAAATGATCGTAGTGGCCTTGTACCAACTCAAATGTTTCGCGCAGCTTAGTTTCTAAACTTTGGGCGCTGTCAAACCCCGCAAACTTTGCAAACACGGCAAAACGCTCAGGGTCAGTAGTGAGTGTATGGGTTTGCTGGTCGTCAATCATTTGAATGCGATGTTCTATTTGGCGTAAAAACCTGTAGGCATCTTGCAATTGAACCGCCGTTTGGGCTTCAACCCATCTTGCCTTAACCAGTTCATCAAGCATCAATAGCGTCGATTTTCCACGCAAAGCCTTATTACGTCCCCCTGCAATCAGCTGTTGAGTTTGGACAAAAAACTCAATCTCGCGAATGCCGCCACGGCCCAGTTTCACGTTATGGCCAAGGACCGCCACCTTGGCATGGCCCTTAACTGCATTGATTTGTTTTTTGAGCGAGTGCACTTCGGCAATGGTGGCGAAGTCGAGATATTTACGCCAAATAAACGGCAATAATTCACTCAAAAATTCATTGCCAAGTTCTATGTCTCCAGCAGCTGGCCGCGCCTTTATCATCGCGGCGCGTTCCCAATTTTGACCAACGCTTTCATAATAGATCAAGGCGGCATCAAATGAGATGGCAATTTGCGTTGCGCGCGGGTCTGGCCGTAACCGCAAGTCTACACGATAGGCATAACCTTGCGCGGTCATTTGCTGAAGGATTGAGGACAATTGCTTGGTCATGCGGACAAAAAATTGGTTCGGTTCCACCCCTTCACACAAAGGTGCGCGTTCTGCATCGAAAAGAATAATCAAGTCAATATCAGAAGAAAAATTTAGTTCGTGCCCGCCATGCTTGCCCATCGCTAAAGCAACATACCCGCATTGGTTTGACGGGTTTTTCTCATCGTTTAATTGGAGTTTTCCTTGTCGATGCGCATCAAGAAACAACCAGTTTATCGTGGCATTTAAACACGCATCTGCCACTTGAGTGAGCGCATGGGTGACTTGTTCTAGCCCCCACACCCCTTCAATGTCAGCCAGCGCAATAGTCAACGCAGCTTGGCTGCGGGCGTTGCGTACAAGGACTTTTATAGCGGCATCATCTGAACACTCAAAAACACTTGTTTGAAGATTATTGCAAATTTCTTTGATCGCCGTGTCGGGGCTTTTATCCAAGAGTTCAGGAAAGCGGTTGGCTAACCCAGTTAGAAAGGGAGACGCTTCAATCAGGGCAAGTTTTGTATCTTGTGACATCTTGGATTTCGCTATTTATTTTTAATTGTATCCACACACCTATCCGAAAACCTGTTCCCACTTTTCGAGTGCATTGAGCATAGCTTATCAATTGTCAGATGATTTAAAAGCATAATATACCTATTCAACTTATGAACTGGATAGATACTTTCAGGCCTGGTTTATTGTCTGCCAAAGTCATCGACCCTCTATGTAGTTTCACCACACCTTTTACTAACGATAATCCCAAACCATTTCCTGGTGCCGAGCGACTTTCTTCGAGCCGAACAAAACGTTCTGTCACCCGATCTCTGTCTTCATCTGCAATACCAACACCTTTGTCGGCGACAATCAATGTTGGTTTATCATCGATCATGTCAGCTTGCAGCGTAACCATCGGAACATTGGTTTTTGGATCGCGCCCATATTTGAGGGTATTATCAATTAGGTTGGTCATAAGCTGGGCTAAAAGTTGTCTATCCCCTGCAATTACCACACCTTGTGACACCTTTAATTCTAGCACGCCGCCTTCGTCTTCAATAATTGGCTCATAAAACTCGGCCATCTCTTCAACCAGCTCACCAAGGTTTACTTCTTCAAAACCTGCGCGGGCTTGGCCTGCTTCTGCTTTAGCAATCGAAAGCAAGGCATTAAAGGTGGCCAACAATTGATCGGTTTCTTGCAAGATTGAGTGCAAGGCACTAGCTTGATCGTCTTTGTCGCCAGAGCGAAGAGCAGCCTCAACGCGGGTTCTCATTCGTGTTAACGGGGTTCTCAAATCATGGGCAACATTACTGGAAATTTCTTTCATCCCCATCATGAGACGCTCAATCTGATCTAGCATTTCATTTAGCCCTACGGCTAAACGGTCCAGCTCATCGTTGGTGCCTGTGACGGGCATTCTTTCGGTCAAATCACCTGCCATAATAGTGCGGCTGGTTGCTGAGATTGAGTCAATCCGCGCAAGGAAATTTCGACTGAGTAAAAATGAGCCTCCAACCCCGAACACGACAGCAAGGCCAAGCGCCCAAAACAAGGCAGTTCGAATAAGGCGGGCAAGTTCGCGGCGCTCTTCCACATCGCGGCCCACTACAAGTTTAAATCCACCTGCCAATTTTAAATGGTAAGCGCGAGCGATGTGTTGATCGCGGCCATTTTTTGTACGCACGCCATAGGGAAATTCAATCCAGCCTTCTTTACCAACAGCGCCCACTGGCAATCCATCAAGATTACCAGCCAAACGACGGCCAACAAAATTTGTAAACAGGTAAATCGAACCAGTATTTTCAGTTGAACGTTCTTTGATAATATCAAGCAAGCCAGTTAAACCGCGTTGGCGATATTGTTCAGCTAAACCTTGCACCTCAGCACCAATGGTGTCATCGGTTTGGTCTTGCAATAAAACAACCGTGTTCCAATAAACATAACCGAGCACCGCGCCTGTTGAAATCGCAAATACCACCAAATAAATGGCCGCGAGACGGAAGGTTGATGTTTTTAAAACTTTAAGATTTATGCGCACGGATCATATATCCTGCACCGCGGACCGTTTCTAAAACTGGCGTATCAAAATCCTTATCGATCTTGCCGCGCAAGCGTGAGATATGCACGTCGATCACGTTGGTCTGTGGGTCAAAATGATAATTCCAAACGTTCTCGAGCAACATGGTTCGAGTGACGACTTGATCTGCATTGCGCATTAAATATTCAAGCAATTTAAACTCACGCGGTTGCAACAAAATTTCTTGGTCAGCACGTTTTGCTTTGCGGGTTAAAAGATCTATTTCTAAATCTTGAGCTTTGAGAACGGTTTGTTGAGGCCCGCCATCTTGTCGGCGCACAAGCCCCTCCACACGGGCAAGCAATTCTGAAAAGGCATAAGGTTTGGGCAAGTAATCATCGGCACCTGCGCGCAAACCTTCAACTTTCTCATCAACTTCACCCAGCGCACTCAAAATGAGCACTGGGGTTTTAATCCCTTCTTCACGGGCCTTTTTAACGATAGTCAAGCCGTCCATTTTGGGCAACATACGATCAACAATTAAAACATCAAACGTCTCACTTATTGCCAATGCTAAACCAGTTTCACCATCGCCAGCATGGTCAACCACATGGCCGCTTTCTTTCAGGCCTTTTTTAAGCCAGCCAGCGGCTTCAAGATCATCTTCAATAATTAAAATACGCATAGCGTTGTTTTGCCCGTTAGAATTTGTGTCATTATTGTTTGACGTGTTTTTCATCAATTGTCACCTCAAAAAAAGTGGCGCGACTTACCTGAATTGCAAAGAGGGGATCTGCATTTGTTTCAGGGGTCGCGCCATATGAACAATCACAAGCGGGGTTAAAGCACATGTGATTGCGCAGGGAAGAGTTAAACTGGCGCTATGAACGCTTTAACGGCATCGCAATAAAGCGCTGGCGGCCTTTTGATAACACCAACATTAAAACCGTTGAATCACCTGATTTACCTGCACGTGCAAGAGCTGCTTTCAGAGACCGAGGGCCATCAATTTCAATGCCAGCTACTTCAACGATAATGTCGCCAGGGCGAATGCCTTTTGATGCGGCAATACCATTGGGGTCAGTCGCGCGAACCACAACACCCATACCATCTTGAGCTTCTTCAACAGCAATACCAAGTTTTGCTAGTTTGGGAGCTTGATCGCTTGGCATCTTTTTGCTCAATGCGGCCAATTTGTCGGCTCCTGGCATTTTACCAATAGTGATTTCTACTGTTTGGTTTTTACCTTTTCTGATAATGTCCATCTTGGCAATTTGCCCAGGTTTCACCTCTGCGATTTTGCGAGCCAATGCACGTGGGCCTTTTACCGCTTGGCCATTAACTCTTAAAATTGTGTCACCCCTTTTGAGGCCACCTTTTTGCGCTGGAGACCCATCGGTGACTTTAGCAACCAAAGTGCCTTTGGCTGATTTCAAGCCCATGCTATCGGCAATGTCTTTTGTCACAGACTGAATTTGCACACCAAGCCAACCGCGCGTAACGTTTCCTTTGTTCAACAAATCATCGACAATGCGTTTCGTGGTTGAAGCTGGAATAGCAAAACCAATACCAACACTGCCACCAGATGGTGAGAAAATTGCCGTATTTACGCCAATGACTTCACCTTTCAAATTGAACGCTGGACCACCTGAATTACCCCTATTGATCGAAGCATCAATTTGCAAAAAATTGTCATAGGGGCCAGAACCAATATCGCGACCACGAGCAGATACAATACCTGTTGTTACTGTCCCACCAAGGCCGTAAGGGTTGCCAACAGCAACGACCCAATCGCCAACGCGCGGATCATTATTAGCCAATTTTACAAACTTAAAGGTCTTATTAGATTCAATTTTTAAGACGGCTAAATCAGTTTTAGGATCAGTGCCAATCACCTTAGCTTTATATTCTTCACCATCAGATAGTTTGATGTAAACAGTTGATGCATTTTTAACAACGTGGTTGTTGGTAATCACATAACCATCGGCAGAAATAATAAACCCTGACCCAACTGCTTTGCCTTTTCGTAGCTGGCGTTTAGGGACAAATGAATGGCCACGTTGGCTGCGCTGATCGCGGTTAGAGAAAAAATCAAACGGGTTTTGCCTTGAAGATCCTTCAGACCCAAAGCCGTAGCGCTGTTGACTGGTCTGGGTGTCTGCGACAGGTGCAAAACGCACTTCAACGCTAACTACAGAAGGCATCACTTGTTCGACCAAGTCCGCAAAACCTTGTTTAGGCGCACGGTTTAAAGTGCTTTCAGCCTTTGCTGTTTGGGTTGGAATAACCGTTGCAAGGCTTGTCAAAGCTGTCGCGCCAATTAAAGCCGAAGCCATAATCAATGCAACTCTTGTTCTGCCTTTTTTATTATTTGTTGTTTTTGAAGTTTCAGCAGGGTGGATTGAGTTTGTTTTCAAATTCATTTGAATACCACTTTTTAAAAAATTGAGGGGTTGAATGATTGTGGTTCTAACAAGGAGCGCATTACAACAACCTTTCCCACCGATGAAACTTTGGTAATTTTTAACCATTATCTTAGTGAAATTATCAATAATTTTCATGTAGTTTTATTCACAATTAAGGGGCGCAAAACATGAAACTTGGAAAACAGCTATTTTTAATTTTTGGCATTGCCACCGTTGTTCCAATGGCCATTTTATGGTTTTGGTTGGACAATGCGATGTATCAACAAAAAGTGAGCGAAGTTAAAGAACGCCATTTGCTGATTGCCAAAAACCTACGTTCGGCGCTTGACCGTTATCAAACAGATGTGGAAACAGGGTTTGATGTGGTTGTTGATAATTTAGCAATCTCTAAACCAATTTCTAACGCCGACAAAATAGTCAGAAACCTCCATTTTCGTCA
>JAMOMM010000481.1 GCA_027067085.1 Hyphomicrobiales bacterium | reverse complement strand
CGACCCTTGGTTATTGGATTGGTGAACCATACGCTAACCAAGGGTTTATGGCAGAAGCTGTTCGCCTCGTCAGCGGGTTTTGTTTTGACCAGCTAAATTTGCACCGTCTAGAAGCAGCGTGCCTATTACATAACGCTCCGTCTGCCCGCGTACTCGAAAAGAATGGTTTTGAGCAAGAAGGTGTGGCCAAAAAGTATCTAAAAATCAACGGTCAGTACCAAGATCACCTGCTGTTTGCGCTTCTAACAAAGTCGCAATAGCTGTTGGCGTTAAAAACATGTGGTTAACCAAAGGTTAAAGAGTTTTGTCTGATCACTTTTTCCCGTAAGCTAAGTGCGATATAAACAAGCCAGAAGCGGGGGCGCTTTTTGAGTCGGAATGTCTATGGCGCGAATGCGTAAGGTTATAGGTCTATTGATAACAATGTTGGTGTTGGCGAGTTTTGCCATGCCAAGCGCAGCTGAGCGCATTGTAGCAGGAAACTTCCAAGGCCAAAGCATTGACCTTTTGACCGCGATGCAAGCTGTAGACAGTGATAGTAAAACCATTTCTATCGATGTTCTTGCTGATACTTCGGGTCAAAAAGTACGCATGCCTCTCACAGCAAAAGGGCTCAAAGCGCCTTATCGATGGGCCATTTTTACACTGACGAACCCATCGGGTATTAACAGAGACTATGCCATTGTCGTTCCCAAGCAAGGGTTTGAACGCTCTGGTATTATTTGGCCACTCGGTCCACGTAAAAAGCTGATCCAAGTCAGAGCAAGCACAGGTGCAGCGCCAACTCAACTTGGCGTTCGCCACAGCCAAGCCTATGCAATTTCTTTGGCACCAGGGCAAACCGTGTCATATGCAATTGAATTAACGCAAAGCTCTCTTAACCAAGTATCGCTCTGGCACCGAAATAAATTTGACCAACAACAAAGCCAAGTCTCGTTCTTTAACGGCGTGATTTTGGGAATATCAGTTTTACTAGGCGTGGGTATTTTATCGCTATTTATCATCCGTCCCGTTGCGGTGTTTCCAGCGGCTGGTTTGTTTGCTTGGTCACTGATCGGTTTTTTATTCCTTAATGCTGGGTTTATGTCTGCTTTACCCGCGAGCATTGCGACCGATCAAAATGAACTCCTAAGCCGCGTTGTCATTGAGGGGTTAATGCTCATTGGCCTTGCCCTAACATTTATTACATTCTTGGAACTTTCAAAGCATGCTCGCATCGCTAATGTCATAATGTGGATTTTAGCATTTTCTGGCGTTGGTTTGATCGGCTTTGGTTTTGCAGCGCCAAACATTGCCCTTGGTCTCATTCGAATTGTATTTGTAATTGCCGTTTTATTGGCTCTGGCCGTTGCGGTGTCTTTGTATCGACAACAGAAAAACCGCGCCCGTACATCATTGTTGGTGTGGATAGTCTTGGCAATTTGGACATTGGTTGCTGCATATGGGGTGCTTGGAAAAGTTGAGAAGGATGCCATTGCGCCCGTTATTGCTGCTGGCGTGGTTTTGATTCTCGTGACCATTGGTTTTACGGTTGCTCAATTAGCCTTTGGGCGTTCCATGGCTTCGCGGCGGTTTTTAGAAGACTCAGGCCGGCGAGCATTGGCGCTGGCAGGGTCTGAGCAATCTGTTTGGGATTGGCAAATTGGCCATGAGCTTTTGTATATTGGGCCAGAGCTTGAACGCGCTTTGGGGCTGCAAGCAGGATCTATGGGTGGCACAAATTTGAACACCTGGATCGACATTATTCACCCTGCTGATCGCGGGGCTTATGTTGCGACAGTTGAAGCAGCAGAGCGGCGCGGCAAGGGGGCATTTTCACAACAGTTTCGTTTGCGCCGCGCTGATGGTAGTTATCGCTGGTTCTTACTACGCGCGCGGGCAATTCTTGATGAAGATTTGATTGCATCTCGTTTGATTGGGACGTTAACCGATGTTACCGCAGTTAAACGCGCCGAAGATTGCATCTTAGCTGATGCTGTTCGCGACCGCGTGACGGGTTTGCCAAACAAAGCATTATTTTATGATCGTTTAGAGCGCGCCATGCGTCGTTGTGGCACCACTGGTTCAAGTGAATTGTTTGTTTTAGTGATTGATCTTGATCGCTTTAAAAACGTCAATGATGGACTTGGCCATGAAGTTGGCGACAGCCTGTTGAATGTAACGGCCAATCGCTTGGCTCGTATGATCGGGCCAGATGATACCTTGGCGAGGTTGGCGGGCGATCAGTTTGGAATCATTTTTAATGGCGATACACCAGAGCGCGAAATTATTTCCGTTGCCGATAGTATTCGCCAGATTATTGCAATGCCAATTAACGTGCGCCCACGCGAAATTTTCTTAACGGCTAGTATCGGTGTGGCTCAAATTGAACACTTTAATGCGCCACCTGAAGGGCTGATTAAGAATGCAGAAATTGCGCTGTATGAAGCCAAGCGCCAAGGCAAAGATCACATTGAGTTTTACAATCCAGCCATGCTTGATGACCGCTCAAATTTAGTTGCCCTTGAAAATGATTTGCGTCGCGCAATTGATCGTGGCGAGATCGAAGTCCTTTATCAGCCTATCAAGCGTTTGGTTGATGATGAATTGGCTGGCTTTGAAGCATTGGTTCGCTGGCGGCACCCAACACGCGGCTTATTATCGCCAGACGCATTTATTGCTATGGCCGAAGAAACTGGAATTATTAAAGAAGTTGGTCGTTATGTGCTGAATGAAGCAGCCCGTCAGCTTGGTGTTTGGCAACGGGCTTTTCGGCCGTCTGATCCGCTATTTGTTGCGGTAAATGTGTCATCTGCCCAGTTATTAAATTATGAGTTGGTTAGTGATTTACGCGCACTGCTGGCCCGCGAAGACATTGTGCCTGGCACGTTAAAGCTTGAATTGACTGAAACTTTGGTCATGCAAAACCCTGAACTTTCCGGAAAAGTTTTAGAGCATGCCGTTGGTTTGGGCGTGGGGTTAGCATGTGATGATTTTGGCACGGGGTATTCAGCCCTTGCCAATTTACGTCGTTTACCCTTTGACACCTTGAAGATAGATCGCGCTTTTCTTGAAGACGATGGTGTTGATGAGCGTGCCACAATTATTTTTGACGCGATCACCCACTTAGCCCATAATTTAAACCTTAATGTTGTCGCAGAAGGCGTGGAAACGCTTGAGCAAGAAGAGCGGTTGCGGCTGCGTGGTTGCGACTATGCCCAAGGTTTCTTTATTGGAGAACCTGTTTCAAAAGAACGCGTCATTGAAGCATTAGGCGGGCTTCCCTATACATCTGATAAATCAACTTTAGCGCAGTTGTGGGATCGCTTGCTCGGTAAAGAAGTTGAAAAAGAAAAAATTCAGTCAGCAATGCCAAGTCGCGAAGAACAAGCCGCAGACGTAGAAGAATTGCAATCCCTAGAAGAACCGCTTGAACCTTGGACACCTGAAAGCGAAGATGTATATGATGCTGTTTTAGAAGGCCAAGACGCTCTCCACGATGTGCCTGCGCAAGATGTGCAAACCCAAGATACGCCAGCCACCGATGGCGGTATAGTACCAACACCTGACCTATTGGTGTATCCACCTATTGAAACACCAACAGCTGATAGTGTTGATTTAATATCGTCTGCCCCTTTAGATGAAGACGCACCACAACCTAAAGGCGCTTTGAAAAGTCAACAAGAAGACATCACACCAGAACCAGTTTCTGTTCCTTTAGTGGGTGCAGCTCCAATGGCACCACGCGCCAGTATAGAAAAAGTTGAAGTTGATACCCGCGAAGCTGAAGATGAACCAACGAACCAAGAAAAGCCCGTTCAGCCGCGCATTAATTTGCCAAAACGGGCTAAGCCTTCTGATACGAAAGATAGACCTGATACCAAAAAGAGCGCTGAGCCTTTAAAGGATGAGAAGGTTTTAGAACGCGACTTAGATGAGCCAAAGAAAAACGTCACAACTATGGGCGAAAAAAAGCCAAGGGCAAAACGAGCAGTAAAGAAAAAGCCTGCACGTAAACATGGGCTAGCAAAGCGCCGAGCCGTTAAGTCCGTACGCCGAAAGCCTCGCCGCCGTTAAAGGCTTAAATCTCATTCAAAATAAACGCTGCTGCTAACCCGCATCGCCCGTTGGCAATACATAGTCCTTAAAGGTTTTGCGCAAGGTAAGTTTAGAGATTTTCCCCGTGGCAGTGTGAGGTAATTCATCAACAAATGCGACCGCATCAGGCATCCACCATTTGGCGATCTTGCCTTGTAAGAAATCTAATAACTCTTGACCGTCAACCTCGCAGTCAGGTTTCTTCACAATCACCAACAATGGTCGTTCATCCCATTTTGGGTGAGGCAGGCCAATGACGGCCGCTTCAACGACCAGTGGGTGGCCAACAGCAATATTTTCAATTTCAATAGAAGAAATCCATTCGCCGCCAGATTTGATTACGTCTTTGGCTCGATCGGTGATCTGCATATAACCGTTATCATCAATTGTCGAGACATCGCCCGTATCAAACCACCCATCATCGGCAAAATTTTCAGACCCGTCTCCTTTGAAATAAGCAGATGAAATTGCAGGCCCGCGCACTTTTAATCGGCCAAAGGCTTTGCCATCGTGCGGCAAGATTTTATCATTTTCATCGGTAATTTTCATCTCAATACTATAAGGCGGACGGCCTTGTTTAAGCTGGGTTTGCCACCAGTCTGCAGCGCTCATGTCTTCCATGCCGCCGCGCCGTGAACCAATGGTGCCAAGTGGGCTCATTTCAGTCATGCCCCAAGCGTGCAAAACATTGACACCATATTTTTCTTCAAAGATTTTCATCATTGATTCAGGACACGCCGCCCCGCCAATAATCACCCGCTCAAGATGGGGAAGCATTTTGTCTGGGTTTTCTTCTAAAAATTGCAACAGCATCAACCATACTGTTGGCACCGCTGCAGTGAGCGAAACTTTTTCAGCATCAAGCAATTCATAAATCGAAGCGCCATCCATTTGCGCACCTGGCATAATCATATTGGCGCCAGACATGGGGCCAGAAAAAGCTAATGACCAAGCATTGGCATGAAACATCGGCACAACAGGTAAAATATTATCGCGGCTTGAAAAGCTCATCGCATCGCCCATGCAGCTGGCCATGGCGTGCAATACATTTGAACGATGGGTATAAACCACACCCTTTGGGTTGCCCGTGGTGCCCGATGTGTAACACATGCCACAAGCGGTACGTTCATCAAATGTTGGCCACTGAAATGTCTCGTTGCCAGCTTCTAACAAATCTTCATAACAAATGGCATTTTTAAGCTTTGTATCGGCAGGCATGTGGGCCTTATCGGTCATAATGATGTAACCTTTGACCGTTGGCAGCTTGTCTTGCAGCGCTTCAAAGATCGGCACAAAAGTCAGGTCAACAAAAACCCATTGGTCTTCAGCATGGTTGGCAATGTATACCAATTGCTCGGCAAATAGGCGTGGGTTCAGTGTGTGAACCACCGCACCAAGGCCCATTATGCCATACCAAATTTCCATATGGCGATAACCGTTCCACGCCATCGTGGCAATCACATCGCCTTGCTTTATGCCAAGTTCTGACATGGCAGCACTGGCTAGTTTTTTAGAGCGCACGCTAAGTTGGCTATAAGTGCACCGATGAATTGGCCCTTCAATTGAGCGCGACACCACTTCACGGTCGCCCTGCCAATTGCTTGCGTGGTCCAAAACGGTGTGAACCAGTAATGGCCAATCTTGCATTAAGCCATGCTTTAAATTTGACATATCATTCCCTCCCAGAAAATTTAGTATTTTTTATATTCTGATGCGCGGATCAATGGGTGTCAATTGGCAATATCCTAAGATGTCTTCAAATAATTTTGCACTCGAAAGAATTTGAGCTTCACCACGTGGCGGCCCGATAATTTGCAAACCAACTGGCAAGCCTGATGGTGTAAAACCTGCGGGCAGCGAAAGGGCAGGGCAGGCGACATTGGTAATGGCATAAGCAATGGCCAACCATTGGTAATAGTTTTCAAACACATGCCCATCGCAGCTTTCCACATATCGCTCTTCAATCGGAAACGGCGGCACAATTGTTGAAGGTGCAAGCAAGAGGTCATAGGTTTCAAAAAATCTGCACATGCGCTCAAACATTGTTGCTTGCAATTGTTTGGCATGAACGATTTCCTCAACGCTCAATGCCAAGCCCTTTTCAATATTCCACACTACTTCTGGCTTTAATTTATCGCCGTGATCTTTTAAAAACGGTCCCAACCCCGTGGCAAAGGCCAGCGCTCGCAGCGTATCAAACACCTCATGCGCCTCGTTTAAATCAGGGTGTACTTGTTCGATGATGATGCCATTGTTTGCCAGCGTTTCGATGGCCTGTTGAAGAACAGCGCGCACTTGGCTGTCCACATGGGTAATGCCTAAGTCCATACTAAACGCAACGCGCTTTGGTTTTTGTCCACTGCGTGCGGCTTTTAAAAATGAGTTACCATCAAACG